>JAJZAS010000215.1 GCA_021799325.1 Bacillota bacterium
TCGGCTCGAATGCTTTTTTTAATCAACGGTACTGCATAGGTTTCTGCACAGGAAAAATGGCCCTGCATCCATCGCAAACGCTGTCTGAGTGAGGCCATGATAGTGACTGGCTTTTCGTCAAAAACTCTAGCTTCATGTGCCCATTCCGGGTAAATTCCAATCGATACACATTTTGCTCCAAATTCTGTGTCTTCAGCTAGTCCCGTTGCATCCCACCCTAGTTCAGACAGCAGTTGCATATCAATGCATAATCCGGTACCCCCAAGCGCACAGGATAGCCCCAAATTGCGTCGAGAGAGTTGCCACATCCGGTTGGTATACCAATAGGATAGCGCCATGGATACCGATACCCAAGAATCAAACGGATTTTTACTATCAAGGTACCCCTGTATCACTTTTTTCCCAGCCATCAGTCGATCATTCATTACCTGTAAAAAATTCTTACTCACCAAATTGTCCGCATCAAACATAACCACGGCATCGTATTGCTCGTCCACCTGCTGTAGCTGATTTAACATCCAGCGAATGGCGTACCCTTTCCCGCGTTCATCTAAGGTGAAGCGTTCAGCGACTCTGACATCGTGTTGGCGGGCAATCATCGCGGTACGATCATTACAATTGTCGGCGATCACATAAATGTCGTAGAGTTCCTTGGGGTAATCCAATTGATGCAGATTATCCAGCAATGGGGCAATGACCGATTCCTCATTGTGTGCAGCCACCAATATAGCAAACCTCTTTTCAGGGCTTGCTGTGACAAGGCGTTTACGATAAACTAATCCAAAAAACGAGAAGACGATCTGATACCCTCCAAAAAGAGCCGTCACCAATTGGAGCGCAATAAAAATAACCGTTAAGATTTCTCTACCCCAGAGCATCATACGATCCAGTTACTCCCTTATTCAGATTGGACACTCAATTCCATTCTACTACACTACTCATCTCAGGCAATGTAGTCAATCATCCCAACCCAACTAATGAAGAATTTTCTTTCCTAATTTGATTTTCCACCCAATCGAGCAACTGTTTATACGTACCGGAATCAGTGACTCCCTCGTGAATCTGGTGATGAAGCGCCATACCCTCAGTGTCGTTCCAACCCCGCTTCACAAAAAACTTGGTGATGGGACACTCCCCTTCACTTGGCATATGACTTCGGGAATTTCGCACGCTTCGTATCAGGTACGCCAGAGCTCCTAATGTGGTATAAATGATATTTTTCGATAATGTAGTCAGTGAAAACGTCGATTTCCACTCCATCACCTGCTCCTTGGCTATCGGCTTTGCGAAATAAAAACCTTGTCCATATCGAGCCCCCAGCATAAACACCGCTTCCACCATCTCGAATGTCTCCAGCCCCTCCACCACGATCTCCCACCCAAAATCATTGCCGATTTGGATAAGGCTTCCGAGAAAATTCAGTACAGATTGGGGATTTTCATAAACTGGAGTAAACAAACCGCGATCCAGCTTGACCATCTGAATCGGAAACGTAGCCAGCCGCAAAAAGTTGCTGTCCCCAGAACCAAAATCATCAATCGCAAGAGATATTCCCAAATCTGCCAGCTGCTTTAATGCACTTTCTACGCCCCCCAGATCAACCTCAGGTGTTTCCAGTAATTCAAGTATGACTGATTCCGGGAGACATTGGTAATGATTTAGGATGTTTTGTATCCATGACACCAAATCCGAGCGCATTAAAGTTGCCGGCGAGAGATTAATCGATATTTTCGTGCGATTTTCGCTCTCATTCCATTCAGATAATTGTTTCACGGCTTCTTCGAATCCTAGTTGAAAAAGACGCTCCAATTCCGTTTCTCCCAAGGTGGGGAGAAATTGACCAGGATGAACCAAATCACCATTCTCATCAAGTAGCCTTGCCAACCCTTCAAATTTCAACACATGCCCCGTTTGCAGATCCACGATCGGTTGCATGTACATCGCAAAGCCTCCGCTGTAAAGAAGGGAACGATACACCTTCATTTTCTCGGAAGAATCAATAGTTGATTTCACCTGTTGACGTGCCCATCGTTCTTCTCCCCAACGTTGCAATCCTTGCATAAATACCTTCATCCATTTGGATTCAAACTGGTTGGGGTAGATTCCGACTAATTCAATCACCGCAACCGTGTGATGATGTTCATCGAGCAAGGGTACTGCCGCCGCTGATCGCACGCCGAGTTGACGAAACGCCTCCTGACGGATTTGCAGCCGTTGATCCTGCAGATAAGAGGGGGTGCTTTGAATCATTGCGCTAAACCACGCCTCCGCAATCAAACTTTGCCCCTGTTGGCCAACTAAAAAAGGAATCGCCATGGTATCCGAGGCCATCATTACATCCGCTATTTGCTGACCTTTACGTCCCAATGCCTGTTCTATCACAAACCCTTCCTGAGGATGCATACGGATTAAAAGCACCCCGATGATCCCTGGTAACTGTGCCAGCACCTCTAAATCTTCTTGCCAATTTTCACTCGACAAGGATAGAGACAATGCCTCCAAATAAGTGAGCATGGTTTGTTCGATGGTTTGTAACTGTATTTGCTGATCCTGCTGTAGGCGATGTTGCAGCAGCGTATACAGTGCGTAACGTATGGTTAAAGGTTGTTCATTGACGATCTCCGCAATCACTTTAGAAAAGTGTTCCATGCTTTGTGAAACTAATTGACCATTTACTCCCACTAAGGCATGTATTTCCCCTAACCGAATTGCCCGTTGATGAATTTCCTCATCGGATGAACGGTCATGCAACAAAAATTCAAGGTGTTTTTTTACATTCCCCTTCAATTCTTGATAATCCCCTTCGCTCAGACTACGAAAAATCGAAAGAGCGACAGAATCCATGTTCATCCGTTCAAAAAACGCATCCACCATTTCATTAATAGGAAAACTGATCGTTGGCAAGGGGGCTCCTGTCGTCATTTCATCAATACCCCACTGCCACCAAGTATTTCTCGACCATTTTGTATTCTTCACCTGATACATCGCAATGTCAGCCAACCGCACAAGATGATCGCTATCTTCCCCATGCAGCGGGTATGCAGATAGGCCCATACTCATTTCTACTGTTACTTCATGTCCTGGGGCCACTTCAATTGGATATTCGACAGCCTGATGCATGGCCTCCAAGCGACTTGTGATGGAATCTTGCTGCGGAATTTTTTCCTCATGCTGAAATACCACTACAAACTCGTCGCCACCCCAGCGTGCAAGAAAATCCACCGCCCCTAAATAGGCTTGAAGACGGCAGGAAAATTCTTTTAAAACACGATCGCCAATATCATGCCCATAGGTATCATTAACCCACTTAAAATTATCCAAATCAATAAGGCCCACAATCACCGAGAATTGCCAATGTTTGGCGT
>JAJZAS010000216.1 GCA_021799325.1 Bacillota bacterium
TCGCGGGCTGAAAATCGGATTACCTAAAGAGTACTTAGATCTTGGCATGGATGACAGCATGAGGGCTGTATTTGATACAGCGGTGAATCAACTTCGCGAGCTTGGCGCAAGCATTCATGAAGTGACCCTTCCGCATACGGCCTATGCGTTATCTGCCTATTACCTGATTGCACCAGCGGAAGCCTCGTCCAACCTGGCCCGCTATGATGGGGTTCGTTATGGATTTCGCGCTAAAGATACCGACAATCTGCTGGATATGTACAATAAGACTCGCAGCCAAGGATTTGGCACGGAAGTCAAGCGCCGTATCTTGATCGGTACTTATGCCTTGTCATCTGGTTATTATGATGCTTACTACAAGCGCGCCCAACAGGTGCGGACGTTGATTCGTCGCGATTTTGAGAAAGCGTTTGAAGAAGTGGACCTTATTATATCCCCCACTGCGCCAACAACGGCATTTAAGCTTGGGGAAAAGACGAGTGACCCGCTGACCATGTATTTGAGCGATATTTACACGATTCCTGTCAACCTGGCAGGACTCCCGGCCATCAGTGTGCCGTGCGGTTTTATCTCTGGCCTCCCTGCAGGATTACAGATGATCGGAAAAATGTTCGATGAGGCCACAGTACTGCGTGCGGCACATGCCTATGAAAAGGCGACCGATTGGACAAGCAGACGTCCGCAAATCGCAAAAGGGGGGCGGGTATAGATGGATTTTGAAACCGTCATCGGACTAGAAATTCACGTGGAACTTGCGACACAAACCAAGATTTTCTGCAACTGTCAAAACGAATTTGGCGCTCCTCCTAATACACATGTTTGCCCTGTCTGCATGGGGAGTCCTGGTGTGCTTCCGGTGCTGAACGAAGAGGCGTTGCGACTAGGTATCCGCGCTGCACTCGCACTTCACTGCGAAGTCAGACGCAGCAGCAAATTTGACCGCAAAAATTACTTTTATCCGGATAATCCTAAGGCGTATCAAATTTCTCAATATGATGAACCTATTGGTGAACATGGCTACGTGGAAATTGTAGTAGGTGAGGAAAAAAGAAGGATTGGAATCACGCGAGTCCACCTGGAGGAAGATGCAGGCAAACTCAACCACAGTGCGTATGGCGATTCGTCTTATGTCGACTTTAACCGTGCCGGTGTGCCGCTCATTGAAATTGTGTCCGAGCCAGATATCAGGTCTGCTGAAGAAGCTAGGTTGTTTCTTGAGGAATTGAAAGCGATCATGCAGTATTGCCTGATTTCTGACTGTAAAATGGAAGAGGGATCGCTTCGCTGTGACGCGAACATCTCGCTCCGGCCGTTTGGGCAAGCGCAATTTGGAACCAAGACGGAAATCAAGAACATGAACAGTTTTCGCAATGTACAGCGGGGACTTGAATATGAACGTTCTCGCCAAGATAAGATACTGCGCGGCGCTGGTTTAGTGGAGCAGCAAACGCTGCGTTGGGACGAGGCCACAGCCACTACCATTTTGATGAGGTCGAAAGAAGATGCACACGATTACCGGTATTTCCCTGATCCGGATCTACCAAGGATTTTGCTGACGGAAGCCTACATCGAGGAAAGAGTAAAGGAAATTCCGGAATTGCCAACGGATAAGCGCAACCGATTTGAAAGGGAATATGGGATTCCCGTTTATGATGCGGGAGTCTTGACCGCTTCAAGGGCACTCTCTGAGTATTTTGATGAGACCGCGAAACTCGTCAAAGATCCAAAGGTGGCGAGTAACATGATCATGGGTGATGTGCTTGGTTATTTGAAAACGATGGAAAAAGAGATCGATGAATTGCCGATGACGCCCGCCCATATGGGGGAACTCATCGGTCTGATGGAAGATGGGACCATTTCCTCGAAAATTGCAAAAAACGTACTGAAAGACATGATGGAGTCGGGTAAAGCGCCAAAAGTGATCATCGAGGAGCGGGGACTGGTTCAAATTTCCGACGAGGGGCAGTTAAAAGCCATTGCGGAACGTGTGATCGCCGCTAACCCCAAATCGGTTGAGGATTATAGGGCCGGTAAGGAAAAAGCGATCGGTGCGTTGGTGGGTCAGGTGATGAAAGAAACCAAAGGGAAAGCCAATCCGCAAATGGTGAATCAAATCATCATTGGTCTAATTAATCAGGCTTGAGGAGAGGGTGAAGCGGATGAGGCCAAGGATCCGCGTCATTTACAATCCAACAGCAGGTAAAGAGGTAATGAAAGCGAAGCTTCATTATGTGCTGGACGTACTAGAACAGTCTGGAATGGAAGCTTCCACCTTTGCCACGAAAGGTGCCGGAGATGCCACCGCTGCAGCTGAATTTGCTGCAGAGGAGGGATTTGACTATGTGGCGGCCTGCGGCGGGGATGGAACGGTCAACGAAGTGGTCAATGGCCTCGCACGAAAGACGAGGCGTCCGGTTCTTGGCATCATTCCGGCAGGGACAACTAATGATCTTGCGCGTGCGCTAGGGATTCCTTTACAAATTGAAGAAGCGGCAAAAACCATTGCCGAGCGCCATCAGATCCCATTTGATTTAGGGCAAATCGGAAGTGATCGATATTTTGTCAATATTGCAGCCTGTGGCAGACTGACGGAAATCACTTACGATGTGCCAAGTAAAATGAAAACCATGCTTGGCTATATGGCTTATTATGTAAAAGGGCTGGAACTGCTACCCAGACTTCGGCCTATTCACTTGCGCGTGGAGTCAGAGAATCAGCATTACGATGGTAAGGTGATGCTATGCCTCATCACGAATTCACGTCATGTGGCGGGTTTTCATGATGTAGCTCCGAATGCAACGGTGAATGATGGACTTTTTGATGTGATACTGGTCAAAAGAACTAACCTTGGCGAACTCATTCGTTTGGTCGGCGCAGCGCTTCGTGGAGAGCATCTGGAAGATGAGCGGGTCATTTATTTTCAGGCGAGTGAACTGCATTTATCGTCAAAAGAACCTGTGGAATTAAACATCGATGGGGAATATGGCGGCAGATTACCCCACAGTGTGCAGGTGAGGGCCAGTCATTTGTCCGTCATTGTGCCAAGTGGCGAAAAAGAGAAGTGATGAAGGAGTAGGTAAATCGTGAGCAGTAAATCCCAACGAACGGAGCCTTCGATAGTTCCGCTTGAAATCGGCCAGCAAATCGAAGTGACAGCGGTGCGCACCGGGTTTCAAGGGGAAGGCGTGGCGAGGTTTGAGGGATTTGCTGTTTTTGTAGATGGGCTGATGCCTGGTGAAACAGCAATCGTGAAGGTCAAAGAGATCAAACACAGCTTTGCGAGGGCGGAAATCATTCAACTTCTGACCAAGTCGCATGAGCGGGTCGAACCACGGTGCCCTGCAT
>JAJZAS010000217.1 GCA_021799325.1 Bacillota bacterium
ATCCAAATTCTCCTCAATGTAAGCCACATTATCCTCCGTGACAATTTCACCTGGAAGCAAAATAGGGATTCCTGGCGGGTACACCATGATCATATCGGATATGGTGCGTCCAATCGCTTCCCTAAGCGTCACCACTTCCGTATCGGCATAGAACGCCTCTCTGGGATTCATGGCAAGGATCGGCGTGGACGGCACAAAGATGCGCTTTGGCGCGCGATCAGTGTCTCTCGCCTCCTTTGCAATCGCAGCAAATGCGTTCACCAGTCGGTCGATGGTCTCTTCCGTATCCCCAAATGTGACAATACACAACACATTGTATAGATCCGAAAGCTCCACTTCGATGTTGAATTCATCCCGTAAATGGTTTTCCACTTCATAGCCTGACCACCCAGTTTCTGCAACGTGTACGGTCAACTTCAACGGGTCAAAGGTAAATGTGGCAGAAGACGAAAGGATTTCTTTGCCAAAACAATAGACGCCAGGAATTTCGTTCATCCGCTTTCTGGCGTTATTCGCAAGCGTAATGGCATACTCGATCTGTTCATACCCATGAACTGCCAAATTGCGCCTTGCTGCATCAAGAGACGCGAGGAGCAGATAAGAGGTAGACGTTGTGGTCAGCATCGACAAGATGGAATGGACATGTCGCGCACGAACCAGACCTTCACGAACATTCAAAATGGAACTTTGAGTGAGCGAACCGCCAAGCTTGTGAACACTGGTCGCGGCCAAATCGCACCCTGCATCCATGGCCGATAAAGGCAACTGAGGATGAAAGTGGGTGAGTACCCCATGCGCTTCATCAACCATGACGACGATGCCCTTGGCATGCGCTAATTTCACCACGCTCTCCATGTCCATGGAAATTCCAAAATAGGTCGGATTGATCAGCAAAATAGCTTTTACGTGGGGAAAGCGTTTCAGGCTTTCTTCTACAGTTTCCACCCTTACTCCTTGCGCAATACCCAGTTCCAGATCCACTTCTGGTTGCAAAAAATGAGGAATAGCGCCTGACAAAATCAGCGCAGATAATACCGATTTATGGATGTTGCGAGGAACCAGAATCTCATCGCCTGGCCCCACCACAGACATAATCATTGCCATGATGGCACCACTCGTCCCCTGAACGGAAAAGAAGGTATAATCCGCCCCAAAAGCCTCCGCCGCCAATCGCTGCGCTTCATCAATGATTCCCACCGGGTGATGAAGATCATCTAGCGGGCCAATATTGATTAGGTCAATACTGAGTGCATCCTCTCCGATAAAATCGCGAAATTCGCGATCCATAGCCCGTCCCACTTTATGCCCAGGGATGTGAAATTGCAGCGGTTTTCGTTTTGCATGACGCTTCAGCGCAGAAAATAACGGGGTTTTTGTTTGATCAAACACCTTCTGTCAACACCTCTACAGAAATCTTATCAATTCGATCATTATAACAAAAATCGGCCAAGTATGATTTTTTTATCTTCGGGGAAATTGAACAATACCGAGCCGAATTTTGGGGGTGGAAATAAGCGTGAGCTTGCATCAGAAAATGACCAGAATAATCACTCTCAGCAGTTTGCTTGCCACCATGATAGCAGGTATTGTCATGATGCCAATCCATCACGCAGAAGCACAGGTTTTCAACTTGAATAATACTGGATTTCCAAGCAACATTCGTGTGGCCATCAGAGAGAACAACCCATGGGGCGAACCAGATCCAAGAGGCGCCATTATTTACGTGAGAACCGTCAATTTCGATCAGTATTGTCGAAACGTACTGCCTAACGAATGGTTCCCTACTTGGCGTCCTGCAGCTCTGGAAGCAGGAGCAATTGCCGTTAAAATGTTTGCATGGTACCACCACATTCATCCTATCACCATTGGCGGATTCACCTTTGATGTCGACAACACGGTCAATTTTCAGCTATACCGGGCGCAATCTGAACAATCCGCAACAGACCAGGCCTATTACCAATCAAGGAGTTTGGCGTTTGTCAATCCAAATTTAGAAATCACGGAACTACCTTATCGGGCAGGTTACCCCAATAGCCCCAACTGGCAGTATAGAAATGCACAAAAAATGTCACAATGGGGATCTGAATACTTAGCAGAATTGGGAAGGACCCCGATTGAAATCTTAAACTTCTATTATTCCGGAAAGCTGTTGACGACCATACCGAAGGTGGGAGGGCTATAACCATGCGGTTTGACAGGCGTCTAACACACATCATGGCGGCACTCATACTGCTTTTGTCCATGGGAGATATGGTGATTCCAGCCATACAGGGAACAACCACCGCTCACGCAAAACAGCAGGGGTCACCATATGCCCCTTCAGTAAAAGGGTCAAAAGTAGGTTATTTAAGGGTAAAAGTGATCGACGGTCGCACCCTTGAGCCGCTGGAAGGGGCAGAGGTTGTCATCGTGGAAAACGAGAAAAGGTACCGCACTGGTAAAGATGGGTTGACACCATGGATAGAAGCTCCCGTATTACGAAGTGCCAGATTTCGCAAACTCGTAAACGAACTTCACGGTCAATTAACGTTAATTTCCTATAAAAACGGGTATCGCGATTCCATTCACTCAGGGGTAAGGATGAACGAAGGAGCCACCACCAGAACGACCATTTGGCAATATAAAATCGACCAAATAGGACCAACCAGAATTGAACCGGTGTTTTACATGGAACCTTATCATCGTTTGTGGTTGATTCAACTGGCCGATAGATTTCGTCAAAAGTCCCAACTGGGCGAAGGGTATCAACATCCATGACGAGTGGAAGACAACTACCCACTCGTCCCTTTTTTTGTTATGATGAAAAAATTGATAAGAATTACGTTAAAGGAAGGATTACATCTGGTGAAAAGCAAGTCATTGATCATGATTTTTACCGGAGTTTTTTTACTGGTGACGATTTCTTTTTCTGACTGCACCCGTTCTCATAAGGTGTATGCTTCGTCTATTGCCACTTCAAAAACATTAACAGCCTGGTTTCATCCACTTCCTAAATATTCACCGTCATGGACACGCCTGACACCCGCACAGGTGGCTCATAATGGGCAAATCACTCTTGGCAACAGCGTGGTTCAATTGCCTGTAATGATGGGACAAAATGTCCAATACGTGGTTCAACATCAAAATATCTATTGGAGCTTAACCGGGCCTCAGGCCACTCATCTGTATGTCAGCTCACAACAACTAAAGGGAAAAGGATCGCCAAGCACGACAACTAATCTTTTATATGCCTCATCTTCAGAGGGAACTTCCGCCGCTCCTTCTATTCAATTATTTAATGAAAGAGCATCCGTTTACTTTACCCTTACTTCAAACGGTAAATTGGATA
>JAJZAS010000005.1 GCA_021799325.1 Bacillota bacterium
TTAATGCAACCACCACGAGCGAAGGGAGCATATTGGCTATTTGTATCTTCTTTAATTCAAGAATATTAATCCCTATCCCAGCGATTAACAATCCCCCTACCGCTGTAATGTCAGAAATGATGATTGGCGAATCTAATTTTGAACTGAATATATGCGCTAATGTAGCTATACCGCCCTCATATAGTAAAATAGGGATCGCAGATAAGGCAACCCCTGGCCCCATTGCAGAAGAAAAAATAATAGCTGAAAATCCATCCAGCATGCTTTTGGTATACAAGATTGAGTTGGAATCTGACACCCCGCTTTGAATAGCACCTACAATAGCCATCGATCCCACGCCGAAAATCAAACTGGCAAAAACAAACGCTTCGGATAGTTTTCCGTATTTCCCCTTTGTTTTATTCTCGATCCAATCGCCTAAAAGTTCGATTTTATTTTCTATATGCCACCATTCCCCTATAACAGTTCCCACCACAAGGGATATCACAATGATTAACGGGTTTTTCAATCCAGTCATTGCCATCGACAATCCAAGTGTTACTACAAATAGCCCAAGACCTTGAAGTACTGCGACCCTCATTCGATCGGAAATTTTTCTTAGCATCAAGCCTATAATGGATCCAATTATAATGGCGAATGTATTTGCTAATGTCCCAACTAAAAACAAATTCTCACCTCAGTACTTGCTGATATTTACTCACTCCAGGTTTTCTTCGCTTATCAATTGAAGAATCCTGCTTAGATCATCTTCATTGTAATAATCAATTTCTATTTTACCTTTTCCGTTCTTATCTTTGATTTTTACTGGCGTCCCCAGTAACTCTCTTAAATTATCTTCATAGGCTTTAATTTGTGGATGCACTATTTTATGTTTTTGTTTTGTTTCACGTGGAACATTTTCTGATTTTTGAACCATCAACTCGACTTCACGTACACTTAATCCCTCTATTTTAATTTTATCCACTATTGTTTGCATCAAATTGCTGTTTTTTAATGATAATAAAGCCCGAGCATGGCCCATAGAAATTGTTCCACGTGAAACATCTTCAAGCACCTCAACAGGTAAAGATAACAAACGCATTAAATTAGCAACATGAGATCTACTCATACCCACTCGATCTGCCAACTGTTCTTGAGTGAGAGAAAATAAATCCATAAATCTTTTGTAAGCTTCTGCCAGCTCGACTGGATTTAAATCATCTCGTTGCAGATTTTCAATAAGCGCAATCTCCATTGCCTCTTTGTCAGATATTTCCCTGACAAGAGCAGGTATAGTAGGCAACCCAGCAAGCTGAACAGCTCGAAATCTTCTTTCACCCGCTACAATTTCGAACCCGTCAGAAACACGTTTCCTTACAACGATTGGTTGCAAAACACCGTGTTCCTTAATCGAATTAACTAATTCATCTAATTTTTCAGAATTAAAATCACGCCTGGGTTGGTAAGGGTTCGGAACCAACTCATCAACTCGAATGTGTACAATTTCATTCATTCGATCATCTGCTAATTGAGGAATTAAAGCTTCCAACCCTTTTCCCAAACCACTTCGCGCCTTCAACTTCCAATCACTTCCTTGGCTAAATCTAAATAAACCTCCGCACCCCGTGAACGGTTGTCGTACTGAATAATTGGTTTTCCATGACTTGGTGCTTCACTTAACCGAATATTTCTAGGAATAATCGTTTGATACACTTTATCACGAAAGTACTTTTTCACGTCTTCTATGACTTGAAGCCCCAAGTTCGTTCGAGCATCCAACATCGTTAAGAGAACCCCTTCAATTTCAAGCGAAGTATTGAAATGCTTTTGCACTAAACGAATTGTACTAAGCAATTGACTTAGTCCTTCGAGCGCATAATACTCACACTGTACAGGAATCACTACAGAATCAGAACTAGTCAATGCGTTAATCGTCAAAAGACCTAAAGAAGGTGGGCAATCAATTAAAATATAGTCAAATTGGTTGCGCATAGAAGAAATCGATCTTCTCAATCGAACCTCTCTCGAAATAGTAGGCACTAACTCTATTTCTGCGCCGGCAAGTTGTATCGTCGCAAGAATAATATATAAGTTGTTAACAAAAGTAGCAATCACTGTTTCAGATGCGCTGATATCATTAATGAGTACATCATATATACAATACTTGACATCCGCTTTATTAATCCCTACACCAGATGTGGTGTTTCCCTGAGGATCAATATCTATTAGAAGTACTTTTTTGCCCAATTCAGCCAAACTAGCGCCGAGATTAACAGCCGTAGTTGTTTTTCCAACTCCGCCTTTTTGATTGGCAATAGAAATTACTCTTGCCATTAAACCAACTCCCAAATAAAATACAAAAAATCGCTACTCTTTATTGTACTAGAAATAAAAAGAACACACCATGAAAAGATGGGTGTTCTCCAATTCAAAAACAAAGACAATCGAGTGATTAATTACCGGATTTAGGCACTCTTATAATAAATTCAATAAATTCCTGTTGATCAATTTCGTGTTTCTCCACAGTAAAGCCTGACTTTTCTATCAAATGAAGAGAACGTCTAATGGTATTAATGGCAAGCCTCGCATCTTTAGAAATAAACCTTGAATAATGCATGGACTTCTCCTTTGGCTTCTTTGTCATGGCATCAATACGAGCTTCCGTTTGTTTAACAGTAAGTCCTTTTTCAAGAATATCCGTCAATAATGACTGTTGCTCTGCCTCTTTGAGACCTAGCATGGCCCTAGCGTGTCGTTCAGTTATTTTACGATGAATTACCGCATCTTGAACCTCACTTGTCAAGTGCAGTAAACGCAATTTATTGGCAATTGTCGACTGACTTTTACCAAGCCTCTGCGCCAATATTTCTTGCGTATAATGATAATCCTCCAAGAAATGCTGATAAGCCAACGCCTCTTCAATCGCACTCAAGCCCTCACGCTGCAAGTTTTCGACCAAAGCCATCGAAGCCGCCTGAGAATCATTAATATTGCGAATTAACGCAGGTATAGTGGTAAACCCTAACTTTATCGCAGCTCGCAATCTCCGCTCCCCTGCAATCAATTCATAATGATCTGATTTATGTCTGACTACAATGGGCTGTATTAAACCGTGTGACTGAATGGTAGATGCGAGTTCATCCAATTTATCGTCATCAAAAACCGTTCTTGGTTGCAACGGATTAGTAGCAATCATCTCGATCGGTAACTCATGGATGATAAGCTTATGACTCTGATCGCTAACTGATGGATTCAACCATTTTGTCAATTGTTCACGCATAATAGCTACCCCTGTCATCAAATTTGATTAAGGGGTTCTACACATCGCCACCATATCCTGCATCTGTAGCAACTAACGACAAAACTAGTTTCTAAACGACATTTAAAGATAAAAAATGACATCAAAAAAAGTCTTAATTATAAGGGATTCCTAGAAGCATCACCGGGCTTTCTAGGAAACCTCCGAGGAGTAGGTTTTACTTTTTTAATGTCAAGCACCATTCTTTGCCCCATATTCATAGGCAAATCATAATCATAATCATGAACAAACAGCGCTCCAAGAACGTTTGCAGCACGATTGGATAGTTTCCACTCTTCCAACGCAGAAGGCCCTTTCATCGCAAAAAAATGTCCCTCTACCTGCAAAAAAGGAAAGACCCATTCGAGTAATGTGGGCATTGCTGCAACTG
This sequence comes from Bacillota bacterium, assembly GCA_021799325.1. Lineage (GTDB taxonomy): Bacteria > Bacillota > Bacilli > Alicyclobacillales > SLC66 > JAJZCL01. The sequence goes on from JAJZAS010000005.1 coordinate 3,669, forward strand.
CTCTAGAAACCAAATGACTGTAGGATTCTCGATGATCCTTTTGTAAAGCCAATTCTTCAGCTCGCGCATGGATAACCGTTACTCCCGATAACCCCAACTCTTCGACCACATAACGCAAGAATTCAACTCTTTTACGCAACGAATCACAAAGTGTCAAATTCAATTCCGGCATCACTATTTTGAGTGGTACTCCAGGGAATCCAGCGCCCGTCCCCAGATCCATTAATCGATGAACCGGCAATTGTTTTTGCAGTAAAGGAAACAAAGCCACGCTATCAAAAAAATGTTTACTGTATATCTCATCCGCCTCAGTAATTGAGGTTAGATTACGTGTTTCATTCCATTTCACAAGAAATTCTGCATACTTTTGAAACTGGTTTACCTGATGTTCATCAAGCACAATTCCAAGCTTAAGTACCCACTGTTGAAACTCACTATCCATCATGCGGTTGATATCACCCATTGGCTATCGACTGCCTTGATTTCATTTCCAACCATATCAAAAGGACTGAGATATCCGCAGGTGTCACACCTTCAATTCGAGAAGCCTGCCCGATATCCGATGGTCGAATGATTGAAAGTTTATCCCTTCCCTCATTCGATAATCCCTTAATCAAGTGGTAATCAATGGTCGATGGTATTTTTTTGTCTTCCAGTCGTCTTTGCTTTTCAATTTCCTGAGCCTGCTTATCCACATAACCCTGATACTTTGCATCTATCTCCACCTGTTTTCGCACTTCTTCATGCAAACTGCTTGTAGAAGGAGCAATCTGATCAATCACTACATAAGTCACTTGAGGACGTCTCAATAACTGCTCTAACGAAATAGAACCACCAGAAAACTCCAAACCCAAACGATCAAATATTTCTTTATAATGTTCCGGATGAATACGAGTTTTGTGAAGTCGATCCTTTTCGTCTTGAATAGCCTCCATTTTACGCAAAAAACGCTCATACCGCTCATCAGGAAGTAATCCAATGCGATGACCGATCTCCATCAAGCGAATATCGGCATTGTCATTCCTAAGCAAAAGACGGTATTCTGCTCTCGAAGTCAACAAGCGATATGGTTCTGATGTGCCTTTGGTAATCAAATCGTCAATCATCACACCGATATAAGATTCAGAGCGCTTTAACGTAAGCGGTTCTTTATTTAGTGCATAAAATGCGGCATTAATCCCTGCGATGATTCCCTGCCCCGCCGCTTCTTCATAACCAGAGGTTCCATTAATCTGTCCCGCTGTAAATAAACCAGCAACTAATTTGGTCTCAAGCGTCGACATTAACTGAGTAGGCACCATGGCATCATATTCAATGGCATAGCCCGGTCTTAGCATTTCTACTTTTTCAAGCCCTGGTATGGATTTCAGCATATTCACTTGTACGTCTTCAGGCAAACTAGTAGATAAGCCCTGAACGTACCATTCTGCCGTGTTCCGCCCTTCTGGTTCCAGAAAAATCTGATGGCTAGGACGCTCTTTAAAGCGCACCACCTTGTCTTCTATACTAGGACAATACCTCGGGCCCTTTCCTTCTATATCACCCGTATATAAAGGAGCTCTGTACAAATTGCTGTTAATGATCTCATGAGTTGACGAAGAAGTGAATGTCAAATAACACTCCATTTGCTCTCTCGGTTCAATATCGTCACGAAATGAAAAGTGCAAATTAACTTCATCGCCTGGTTGCGGCGTCATCTTTGTAAAATCAATCGAATTGCGATTAACTCTTGGCGGAGTTCCCGTTTTAAAGCGAACCAATTCAAATCCGAGTTCTTTCAAGTTCAATGCCAACTGTACAGAAGGCAATTGCCCATTGGGGCCGCTGGAATAAGCAACATCTCCAATGATTACCCTTCCGCGCAAATAAGTCCCAGTCGTTAACACCACCGATTTTGCCATATATTCTGCGCCAGTTCTCGTCACCACTCCACGAATAACACCATGATCGACGATCAACTCTTCCACAATCCCTTGTCGCAGGGTCAATCCTTTTTGGTTTTCTATCGTATTTTTCATCGTCAAACTATACAATGCTTTATCTGACTGAGCGCGTAAAGCTTGAACCGCAGGCCCTTTACCTGTGTTGAGAAGACGCATTTGCACATATGTTAGATCAGTGTTATAAGCCATTTCACCGCCAAGCGCATCAATTTCCCTTACCACTATCCCTTTAGCAGGCCCACCGATCGAGGGATTGCAAGGCATAAACGCAATCATATCCAAATTGATCGTAAAAAGCAGTGTTTCAGCCCCTAATCTGGCCGCTGCCAAAGCCGCTTCCGCTCCCGCATGACCTGCACCAATCACGATCACATCAAAATTTCCTGCATGATAACGCATACTCAACACCTTCTTTCACTAATCAACCTTATTTACCCAAACAAAATTGACTGAAAATTTGGTCCAACAAATCTTCTCTTGGCGTTTCACCTATGATTTCTCCAAGTGTCACCCATGCAGAATGTAAATCGACAGCGACAAGATCAAGTGTTTGTCCAAAACGAATCGCTTCTAAAACACCTTTTAAATTCTCTAATGCTGACTCTATTAAGCTGATATGTCTTGAATTGGCTACAAATGTTGCATCTTTGGGCTGCATGTCGCCATGAAATATAACCTCGATCATCAATGTCTCAAGATTTTCAATGGCTGACCTATCAAATACAGAAAAATGAATGACGCGTTCCAAGTCCACAAAGGATTGTAGTTCATTTGCAGTAGTTCGACACACTAGATCTGATTTACTAAGAATGACGATGACAGGCAAATTTTTTGCTTCTTGCATCAATTCTATATCAGTATCAGACAAATCACGGCTTTGATCAATCATGATCAACACCAAATCGGCATCCCGTAACGCTTTTTTACTTCTCTGTACACCAAGCTGTTCAACCACATCAAGCGTCTCCCGTATTCCCGCTGTGTCCATGATTTTAAGTGGAACACCGCCAATCTGAATGCGTTCCTCCAACACATCCCTCGTTGTTCCAGGAATGTCAGTCACAATGGCGCGATCAAACCTGGCCAATTGATTCAACAACGAAGATTTGCCAACATTAGGCCTGCCCACGATAGCTACGCGAATGCCATCACGTAAAATTCTACCCTGATTAGCTTCCGTTAGAATTCTCAATAACTCTGCTTCCAGTTGAGAAACCCCCACATAAACATGTTTCAACGTTGCCTCTTCCTCATCGTGCTCCGGGTAATCAATCGTTACTTCAATATGAGCCATCAATTGAATCATTTGATGACGAATATTTCTAATCAAAGTTGTCATACTGCCTTCAAGTTGTCGAAGAGAAGCGGCCTTTGCGGCATCTGTTTGTGACCTGATCAATTCCATCACGCCTTCAGCTTGTGTCAAATCAATTCTGCCACCAAGAAATGCACGTTTGGTAAATTCACCCGGATCCGCGATTCGAGCTCCCGCCCTAATTACCTCACCAAGTACCTCTTGAACAGCTTGAAATCCACCATGTGTGCTGATTTCCACCACATCTTCAGTGGTATAGGTTTTTGGACCCTTCATCACAGTAACCAACACTTCATCGATCACGCGTTTCCCATCCATCGAATAGATACGGCCAAACCATACCGTATGGGAAGCAACATCCTTTAATGAATTTTTACCCTTAAAAATCCGATCAACAACATCAACAGCCTGGTTGCCGCTCACCCGGATTACGGCAATACTAGCCTCGCCAACCGCCGTGGCTATTGCAGCAATCGTGTCATGGAAATCCATTTCATCCTCCGCATCTCATTAGATAGTGAAAACGCAATAAAAGGTTGGATCGGCAAAAAAAATCAAGCACGGTCTCCAACCTCAAATGTTAGGTTAATTATATGTTGTAAAAACTATAAACCTTTTTTACTTGGCACGCGAATGTGATGAAGAAACTCGGCGATTACGCGAATTGTATTTGGGTCTCGATGAAGATACAACGAGATTATTCGGAATAATAATAATAGCCCGATCAGGTTCAACGCCTCTACTCTCAGTCCGTACATCAGTACGATCCTGAAGTGCCGTATGAATCAATTTGCGATCATGAGCAGACATAGGTTCAAGTCGTATTTCGCGACCTAAAGCTACTGCTTTTTCCGCTTGTTTCAAAGCATTTTTAATCATTGATTCTTGTCTACGCTGACGGTAATTCTCTGCATCCACCACAAACCTCAGTGGTGATTCCGTGTACTTATTCCCTACAGCGTTCGTTAAATGCTGTAGGGCATCCAATGTTTGACCATGCTTACCAATCAGCATGCCCACCCGGTCACCGCTGAGATTCACCAATACTTCTTTATTTTTTGCCTCAGAAGTGATTTTGATGGAAAATCCCATATTAATAAACAGTTCTCGTAAAAATCGTTCTGCATCACCCAACGGATTTTCAATGACGGATACCTCTACAAGCGCATCCTTTGCACCAATTCCCAAAAACCCCTTAGATGGTGCCACAATCACTTCCACTTGGGCACGATCCCTGCCAATATTCAATTGTTGTAAAGCATTTTCAACAGCCAGTTCCACCGTCTTTGCAGTGACGGAAACTTTCTTCATTTACTGACAACCTCCGTTTGACGCGGCTTCACATGAGTGAAGTAAAGTTGAACAATCGTAAAGATGTTACTTACTGCCCAATACAAAGGTAATGCCGAAAACGTCTTCCATGCAAAAATAAAGATCATGACAGGGAAAATATATTGAATCATTTTCGTTGTTTGATCACTTTGTACCATGGTTAAACGCTGCTGAAAATAACTTGTTACCGCTGCAATAATCGGAAGTATATAATAGGGATCCGGCTTACCAAGCGATAACCAGAGGAATGAAGCATGCGCCAAATTGGCATCTGTATAAATAGCCCTGTAAAATAAAGTAAGGATTGCTGCCTGAACAATCATCGGCATACAACCGCCAAAAGGATTTACCCCTTCTTCTTTATACAAAGACATGACTTCTTCTTGATACTTTCTGGGGTCACTACCAAATTTCTGTTTCAATTCCGCCATACGAGGTTGCAAAAACTGCATTTTCTTTGCGTTTTTCAAACTTCTGAACATCAGAGGCACAGTGACCAACCGAATGAGAATCGTAACGATAATCAACGCTAACCCATAATTACTGACAAAATGAGCCACGTAATTAATCAAATCCGCAAATGCATTGACCATCTGATCCCAAATGTTTGGTGCATGCGCGGTCGTTGTCGTTGTCTTCGTTGCAGCGAAAGCACTTGTTGACATAAGTAACCACAAAAAAGAAGCCATTACCCAATTAACCTTACGAAAAGCGCGAATTCGCACCTTTTACCAACCTCCCACAAATTAAGGCACGGGGTCATATCCACCAGGATGCCATGGCCCACAACGTGAAATACGTTTCACCGACATCCAACCGCCCCGAACGACACCATGTTTGGTGACCGCTTCAACCGCGTAGTGGGAGCAGGTAGGGTAGAACCTACATGAAGAAGGAGTTAACGGGGAGATAAATAATTGGTAAAAGCGAATCATTTTCACAACAATTATTCTCATGTAACGTCCCTCACTCGCTAATTTTGGCCCTTACCAACAGTTGATCCAAATATTTCTCAGCCTGAGCATAACTCAAATGAGCGGCATCACTGCGAGCAATAATCACAAGGTCAAAGCCGTTTTCAAACTGATAGACACGCTTTCGCATCACTTCCCTGCAAATGCGTTTCACTCGGTTACGAACAACGGCTTTCCCCACTTTTTTACTTACAGAGAATCCCACTCTAGTCTTTCTCTTTCGATCTTTCTTTATAACATATAGCACATAGAAACGATTGGCAACCGAATTCCCTCGATAAAAAACTTTACGAAAATCGGAATTTCGTTTTAATCGGTGCCATTTTAAAGAAAGCTTAAAAGAAACATCCTGAATGTTCGATTGTTCTGCCATGAAGCCCTCCTCAGATCGAGAGCCGCATTCAAAAAAAGACCACCAAAGTTGTGGTCTATGCGGAAATCACTTTTCTTCCTTTACGACGTCTGGCGGCCAAAACACGGCGCCCATTCTTCGTAGACATTCTGTTTCTAAAGCCATGGACTTTTTTACGCCTGCGTACATTAGGTTGGTAAGTTGGTTTCACGAGCATAACACCCCCTAAAAAACCCTAAACAGAAATACCAATAAATTATATTCAATGCACCTAATGCATGTCAAGTTTTAATTGTTCACACCCGTTTTTCCACATGTGGATAGTAATTGTGAAAACAAAAGATATCCATCAAGTTAGTCTATTAATATCCACAGAGATAGTCATTTTGGCAGGTTTTTTGGTCTTGTACGTGCTCGGATTATTTTGATATGATGATCAAGCACTCATTGCTGATATTATTTTTATTTATCCACAAACTTATCAACAGATGTGGATAAGTTATCCGCGTTTTATGCATTTGTGAATACTGATAAACCTCACGAACAAAAAATAACCTCCAGCAACGATGACAACAGAGATAATTAGAATTAATCATCCTGTGGATAAACACCCCTGATTTTTCGACTACCAAGGAGGATTTACTACCATGCCAATGTCCGGGGAATCCATATGGTCAGATGCACTTCAAGTATTGGAAAAGAATGTGGGAAAAGTGGTATTCCAGACTTGGCTTGCAGCGACTAAAGTGGACTCATTAAATGGAGATCAGTTAGTCATCAAAGTTCCGACCGAAGTAGCGTTGGACCATATTCAAAAGAACTTATATCCTGAAATTCTTAATGCTATCTCGATGATTGAACAACGACCATTATCGATTAAATTGATTTTATCTGAGGATTATAAAACCAAGAATAATGGGAAAAACACTTATGGGCATCATCACAACGATAATTTCTTTAATATCCCTCAATTCAATCCACGCTATACCTTTGAAACATTTGTGATTGGAGATCGCAATCGATTAGCGCATGCGGCTAGCATTGCCGTCTCAGAACGACCAGCACAAAATTATAATCCCTTTTTTTTGTATGGCGGAGTGGGGTTGGGTAAGACCCATCTGATGCATGCAATAGGTCAACACGCGCTTGAAATCAATTCTCGCGCGAAAATTGTTTATAACACCAGTGAGACATTTGTCAATGAATTTGTCACAGCACTTCAAATGGGAACTATCGATGAATTTCGCAACAAATATCGTAAAGTGGATATTCTCCTCATTGACGATATCCAGTTCATAGCTGGAAAAGAAGGAACTCAAGAGGAATTTTTCCACACCTTTAATGCGCTCCATACGGAACATAAACAAATTGTGATTACCAGTGACCGACCTCCCAAAGATATTCAGCACCTGGAAGATCGACTTCGTTCAAGATTTTCAGGCGGACTGATCATTGATATTAAGCCCCCTGAATTTGAGACTCGTGTCGCCATTTTGCACAAAAAAGCGAAATCCGAGGGAATAGAACTACCAGACGATGTATTTTTGTACATAGCGAATAAAATAGAGTCCAATGTACGGGAACTTGAAGGGGCACTCATTAGAATCATTGCCTACTCCTCTATGATGAATAGGGATATAGACCTTCCTCTCGCACAGGAAGCACTGGTAGAACTTGTTCCTGAAAACGTCGCCAAGGCACTCACTGTTCACGATATTCAACGAGCGGTATGCGACCAGTTCCACGTCAAACCTGATGATTTGCGCAGTAAATCAAGACAGAAGGACATCGTTTATCCTAGACAAATCGCCATGTATTTGACCAGAGAATTAACGGGAATATCCTTACCAAAAATAGGGAAGGAATTTGGAGGAAGAGATCACACCACGGTCATGCATGCCATCAGCAAGATAGAGAAAGACTTAAAAAACGATGCACAAGTAGCAAAAGCAGTAAACAAGTTAAGAGAAAGATTATCTCATTAGATAAAAAAGTTATACACAGGCTTGTCCAAAATATATCCACAACAATATAGCTGACTGGACAATCAAAAAAAACATTTATCCACTAATCCACAAGCTATACTAGTACTATAATTACTTAATAAACTACTATTACTATTCCGTATTCAGGGAGATTATGTCACGATGAGACTCGTCATAAAAAAGAACGAACTTCTTCATGCTTTACAAGATGTTCAACGAGCGGTTCCAACCAGAACAACTAAAATGATCCTCTACGGCATCTTGTTTCATGCTGATTACGAAAAATTAGAAATCAGCGCTTACGACCAAGAAATTGGGATAAAAACCAATATCTTGTCGTTACCAGATCAAGAAGAAAACCCTTTACAAATCGAAGAATCTGGATCCATAGTGCTAAATGCCAAATATGTCATTGAAATCGTGCGGAAACTTCCGCAACCACTGGTACGAATTGATGTGCAAGATTTTACTGCAATCATCCATTCTGGTAATGCCACTTATACCCTTAACGGAATGGACCCGAGGGAATACCCTTCTTTACCTGAGATCCATGAGGAAGTGGGATTCACTTTACAAGCAGATACTTTGAAAATGCTCATAGAGCACACTGTATTTGCAGTCTCCACTTCGGAGGTCAGACCGACACTAACCGGCATCTTGATGAAGTATCAGGAAGGGAACATCAGCTTTTCAGCCACTGACAGTCACCGACTAGCCATGCATACTATCGAAGTCGATGTACCAACAGGCTATGAGGCAATGGAGGCAATTATTCCTGGTAAAAGCCTAATGGAACTAGCAAAAATCATTCCCGATGACGATACTCTCGTAAATATTCACATTGCGCTGAATCAGTTACTGGTTTCTTTTGCGAACACCTATTTTTATTCGAGGTTGATCGAAGGCAATTATCCAGATATTTCAAGAATTTTTCCCTCTTCTTTTCGATCCAGTCTCCAAATTGATGGGAAAAATTTTCTCGATTGCATCGAACGGGCGGCGTTACTCGCTAGAGATAACGAAAATCAGGTAATTCGCATTCAATTGAAACCATCTTTTATTGAGGTATCCTCTCATTCACCGGAAATCGGGAAGATCACAGAAACGGTTGAACCTGAATCTTTTACTGGAGAGACGATGCTGATCGCTTGTAATGCAAAATTTTTAATTGATGCGTTAAGAGCACTAGGTTCTGCCATCATCAAAATTGATTTCACTGGCCAAGGAAGCGCGTTTGTACTCAATGAGTTAAATAATGAGCAGCACGTTCACTTGATTTTACCCGTTAGGATAGGAAATGTATGATGGAAATCCCAATTCACACAGAATTTATCACATTACAACAAGCCTTAAAATTAAGTGACGTTATTGCATCAGGGGGAATGGTGAAATCATTTCTTCAAGATGTAAATGTCATTGTGAATGGATCGAGAGCAAAAGAAAGAGGAAAAAAACTTTATCCGGGAGATGTAGTCACTGTAGACGGTCTTCAGATCGTGATTACAAGAAGTGATCATGACAATAACTGATCTGCTTCTCTTCAATTTTCGGATTTTTGAATACAGTCAAATTCAATTTGATGATGGCATCAACGTGATTGCAGGAGCAAAGTGGCAAGGCAAAACCTCTATTTTAGAGGCGCTTGCCTTATTTGCGCTTGGTAAGTCTGTTCGCGCCAAACAGGATATGGATTTAATACGGTTTGGACAAGATGCGGCACAATTGCGACTCAATTTATTAAGCAAGTCACAACATGAACAATTGGCGATAAAAGTCATGCAAAAAGGGAAACAAATTGCTGTTAATCAAGTTCGAAAAAACAGCATTTCAGATCTGATCGGAAAGTTTCAAATGGTACTTTTTACACCGGATGATCTGGAAATGGTCAAAGGTGGCCCTGAGGAACGGCGCAGATTCATGAACCAATATATGGTACAATTATCTGTTAATTTCATACAGGAATTGAGAACCTATCAACGCCTTTTAAATCAGAGAAACATTCTCTTAAAAAAACACCAATATGACGCGATTCCCACTTGGGATGAATCTTTAAGTAAAAGTGGGGCAAAAATTATTTTTGAGAGAGGTTTATTTATTAGAAAAATTAATGAATTTGCCATTGAACGTTATCGCCAGCTTTCTGGACAAGAAGAACAGTTAACTCTAAATTATCGTCCCACTGTCGATGGTCATTCGCTTTCCGATATAACGAGTCAACTTGAAGAGGGGCTAAAAAGGAATCTTGCCAAAGATAAAGAAAAAGGATATACAAGCATAGGACCTCATCGCGATGATATCGTCATCAGCATTGAAAACAGACCGGCTGCCAGATTTGCTTCCCAAGGTCAGATCCGATCCGCGGTACTTTCTATGAAATTTTCAATCATGGATTACTTTAAGAATGTGATAGGAGAGTATCCAGTATTATTGCTTGATGATGTATTGTCCGAGCTTGATGAGCGCCGTCAATCGGCTTTGATTGACATGGTACACCAAACACAAACGATCATGACAATATCCCAGTCGAGCGGGATGCAAGGAGACGAATGGGGAGCAAGCAGATTTTTCAAAGTTGCACATGGTATAATAACCAATGAGAGGTGAATGGAGTTGTATGTACATATTGGAGGGGATTACGTAATCCGCACGGAAGAGATCATCGCGATTATCGACGTAAAAAACCATCAACCCTCTCAACTATCCGGCCAATTGATTACAATTGACGAATTTGACCAAAAATCTTATGTGATTACTGATACGAAAGAATTCCTATCTCCCATTTCTGCAGCAACACTTAAAAAACGAATGGAAATATCTTTATCCTGACCCTCGTACGAAGATTATTCAATGTGATTCCGGAGGCGATTTTTTTTGTCTAATGATCAATATGATGCGTCACAAATTGTCGTGCTCGAAGGCTTGGAAGCCGTTCGTAAGCGACCTGGTATGTACATCGGCTCTACTGGCCCTAGGGGCCTTCACCACCTGGTTTGGGAAATTGTCGACAATTCGATCGATGAAGCGTTGGCAGGATACTGCAATAAGATTACGGTCACCATCCACCCGGACAATTCAGTGACAGTTGAGGATAATGGACGTGGTTTTCCTGTAGACATTCATGAAAAAATGGGAATTCCCGCAGTGACAGTAGCGCTTACCATCCTTCATGCGGGCGGAAAATTCACGGGACAGGGATATAAAGTGTCTGGAGGATTGCATGGTGTTGGCGCCTCTGTTGTCAATGCGCTATCTGAATCGCTCGAAGTGCTGGTGAAAAGAGACAATAAACTTTACCGTCAAACGTTCAGCAGAGGAATTCCCACTTCTGAACTTGTGGTAATTGGCGAATCAACGGAAACTGGTTCAACCGTTACTTTTTCACCGGACCCTGAAATTTTTACTGAAACAACCGAATTGCAATACGATACCCTTCAGGCTAGATTGCGGGAACTTGCGTTCTTAAATGCCGGACTAAAAATCACCTTGAATGATGAACGAGCGGGAAAGGTTCAGGATTTTCAATACGAGGGTGGAGTCAGCCAATTCGTAGAGTTTCTTAACCGCGGAAAAGATGTGCTGCACACTGATCCTGTATTTATTCAGGGTTTAAAAGACGCGGTGTCGGTAGAGATTGCCATTCAATATAATGATGGCTACAACAGCAATATTTATTCTTTTGCCAATAATATTCACACGATCGAAGGCGGCACTCATGAAGCTGGCTTTAAGTCAGCATTGACGAGAGTCATCAATGATTACGCGAAAAGAACGAACATTTTAAAAGAATCGGAACAGAATTTACAAGGCGAGGATGTAAGAGAAGGACTCACAGCGATCATCAGTGTAAAAATTCAGGAACCACAATTTGAGGGACAAACGAAGACGAAACTCGGAAATAGTGAAGTCAAAGGAATTGTCGAAAGTCTTTTTGCGGAAAGATTGGGGACGTTTCTTGATGAAAATCCATCGGTGGGTAAACGGATTGTAGAAAAAACAGTGATGGCTTCAAGAGCTCGTGAAGCGGCAAGGAAAGCACGCGAATTGACCAGACGCAAAAGTGCGCTTGAAGTTTCATCGTTGCCTGGCAAGCTTGCAGACTGTTCCAGTCGTGATGCGTCGATCAGCGAGATATACATCGTAGAGGGCGACTCTGCCGGCGGATCAGCCAAGCAGGGGCGAGACCGTAATTTCCAGGCGATTTTGCCACTTCGCGGTAAGATCATCAACGTGGAGAAGGCCCGGCTTGATAAAATTTTATCTAACACCGAAATCAGAGCGATCATTACAGCGCTTGGAACAGGCATCTCGAATGATTTTGATATCACAAAAGCGAGATACCATAAAGTGATTATCATGACGGATGCGGACGTCGATGGAAGTCATATTCGCATTTTGTTGCTGACTTTCTTCTATCGATATATGCGTGAGTTGATAGACGAGGGGTATGTGTACATAGCTCAACCACCTCTCTATAAAGTGGTGAAGAGTAAACAGATCCATTATGTCTACAATGATACGGAGCTGAACCGTCTTTATGAGCAGTTGGGTAGGACTGGTCTTGAAATTCAGCGTTATAAAGGATTGGGAGAAATGAATCCTACGCAATTATGGGAGACCACCATGGACCCGGAAACGCGTACGCTATTGCAAGTTACCATGGAAGACGCGATGGATGCTGACGCCACGTTCAGTGTGTTGATGGGAGATCGAGTGGAACCGCGTAGGGAATTTATTGAGGAACACGCAGAATACGTACGCAATCTGGACGTGTAACTTGTGATTGAAACGAATTTAGGAGGATTCAAGTGGCTACAGATCATGTGGTACAGGTAGATATCAGTTCTGAACTCAGAACTTCTTTTATTGACTATGCGATGAGCGTTATTGTCAGTCGCGCTATCCCTGATGTGCGCGATGGACTTAAACCCGTTCATCGCAGAATTATCTACGCGATGCTAGAGCTTGGAATGACACCGGATAAACCCTTTAAAAAATCTGCTCGTATCGTTGGGGATGTCATCGCGAAATACCATCCGCACGGCGACGCAGCAGTGTATGACGCATTGGTTCGCATGGCGCAGACTTTTTCTATCAGGTATCTTTTGGTGGACGGTCACGGTAACTTCGGTAGTGTCGATGGCGATGCTGCCGCGGCCATGCGTTACACAGAGTCTAAGATGGCTCCACTTGCCATTGAAATGGTGCGGGATATCAATAAAGAAACAGTGGATTTTCAACCGAACTACGATGGGAATGAGAAGGAACCGATCGTACTCCCTTCTCGTTTTCCGAATCTACTCGTCAATGGTTCATCGGGTATTGCTGTGGGAATGGCCACCAATATGCCTCCTCACAACTTAACCGAGGCGATTGATGGGGTGATCATGCTTATTGATAATCCTGATGCGACAGTGGATGATCTGATGACGGTCATTAAAGGACCGGATTTTCCTACTGCCGGGGTCATTTTAGGGAGAGAAGGGATCCGCCAAGCTTATCACACAGGTCATGGTAGCATTACCATTAGGGCGGTTCACAATATCGAAGAAAGTGCGAACGGCAAAATGCGGATTATCTTTACGGAGATTCCGTATCAAGTCAATAAAGCAAAACTAATTGAAAAAATTGCTGAACTCGCTCGGGAAAAGAAAATTGACGGTATCACCGATTTACGCGATGAGAGCGATCGCAATGGGATGCGGATTGTCATTGAACTCAGGCGGGATGTCAGGCCGCAAGTATTGCTAAACAATTTATATAAACACACAGCGCTTCAGACAACTTTTGGTGTCAATTCGTTGGCGCTTGTCAACGGAAAACCCAAGGTCTTGACGTTGCGAGACAATCTATATTATTACCTGGAACATCAAAAAGAAGTAATCGTAAGAAGAACGACCTACGATCTTCGCAAAGCAGAAGCGCGTGCCCATATTCTAGAAGGCTTGCGCATTGCGCTAGACCATCTCGATCAGGTCATCGCCTTGATTCGTGGGTCTGCTAATGTGGAGGAAGCAAGGAATGGGCTGATCGAAACCTTCTCGTTATCCGAAGAGCAGGCTCAAGCGATCCTTGACATGCGCTTGCAGCGTTTGACTGGACTCGAAAGAGAGAAAATTGATAATGAATACAATGAATTGCTGAAGGCAATCAGCGAATACAAGGCCATATTGGCGGACGAAAAGCTGGTTCTCGAAGTGGTTCGCAAAGAAATCCTAGAGATTAGAGACAAATATGGGGATGAACGCCTGACCCGTATCGTGGCTGCAGAAGGCGAAGTGGATGAGGCGGATTTAATCCAGGAGCAGGAAATCGTCATTACGATTACCCATGCGGGATATATTAAGCGGCTACCTTCCAATACCTATAAGAGCCAGCGTCGTGGAGGGCGAGGGGTGACCGCAATTGGCACCAAAGAAGAAGATTTTGTTGAGCATATGTTTATCACCTCGTCGCACAATACGATATTTTTCTTTACCAATAAGGGTAAAGTTTATAAGCTAATGGGTTATGAAATCCCTGAATACGGGCGGACAGCCAAAGGCATTCCCATTATCAACTTACTCAATATTGAGCAAGGGGAAACCATCTCCGCGGTGATACCTGTCAGCAACGATGAACTCGAAAGCGAAAATCATTTCGTCTTTTCTGCAACAAAAAATGGCATTGTTAAAAAAACAGCGTTAAGTCAATTTATGAACATCCGAAAATCGGGGATGATCGCACTATCCTTGAGAGAAGACGACGAACTGATCATTGTCAAATTAACCGATGGTGAGCAGGAAATCATCATGGGCACTCGCAAGGGGATGTCCATTAGATTCCCTGAATCAGGGGTCCGTCCGATGGGCAGAACGGCAGCTGGTGTCAAAGGAATTACGCTTGATGTGGACGACCGTGTGATCGATATGGATGTGGTACAACATGATCACGATGTACTGGTGGTGACCAGCAACGGGTATGGCAAGCGGCAT
>JAJZAS010000218.1 GCA_021799325.1 Bacillota bacterium
AAGTCCCGCTGGACGATAAAAATCCCCGATATCCTCACGCTTTGCCAAGCGATATGCAAGGCGATGGGCTGCTGGTTCATGAATTGGCTCAACCAATAAAATCACCTTGTCACTCGTTTCTTCAGTCCATTCTGCACGCAAGAAACGAATGTACAAGGTGGGGCCTCCTCTTTACATGGTCTGTAAAGAGTAGTATGTGCAAATTAGCTATTTTTCATAGCCAATAGGCTTAACCAAGTGCAGATTCAAGATCATTTTGTATATCTTCTACGTCCTCTACGCCTACGGAAAGTCGTACCATGCCGTCCGTCAGCCCCATTTTTAAACGTTCTTCGCGCGGGACTTGAGAGTGGGTCATGGTTGCCGGGTGTTGGATCAGTGAGTGGATATCTCCTAAGCTCACCGCTCGTTTGATCATTTTCAATCTGTTCATTAGGTCGCGTCCGGCTTCAATGCCACCTTTTAGCTCAAAAGAGATCATGGCGCCAGGGTAACGCATTTGCTTTTTCATGATGTCCTCGTCGCCAGGCTGCAGTCCTGGAAAATACACCTTATCGACGGCGGGATGGGCAGATAAAAAGTCGACCAGCACCTGCGCGCTTCTTACCTGTTGGTTCATGCGAAGCACAAGTGTGCGCATCCCTCTTAGTAACAGCCATGCGTCAAAAGGCGCCAGCACCGCCCCAATGTCCTTTAGTGTCGTCATGCGGATGGACTGAATCAGTTCCGCTTTCCCCACCGCTACTCCGGCGATGACGTCACCATGCCCGCCGAGGTACTTCGTCGCAGAATGAACTACTACATCCGCGCCGTGAAGGATTGGCTGTTGCAAATAAGGACTCATGAACGTATTGTCGACGATCACCGGCAGCCCATGCTTGTGCGCGATTTTCGCCACTTTTCCAATGTCGACGAGGGATAATGTCGGATTGACTGGAGTCTCCAAATAGACCGCCTTCGTGCTAGGTGTAATCGCGGCCTCAATCTCTGCCTCTGTACTTAGTTCGGAAAATCCATGATCAATTTGAAACCTGTCTCGCATCAGTTCGAGAAGGCCAAAAGTGGAGCCATAGAGGCCGCTTGAGCAAAGCAGGTGATCACCGCTTTTTAATAAATTGAAAAGTACGGCAGAAATCGCTCCCATTCCGCTGCCAAACGCGATCCCGTCCTCTGCTCCTTCAAGTTTAGCTACCGCTGTTTCGAAAAGTCGGACGGTGGGATTGGACAAACGGGTATAAATATAGCCCTGTTCTTCGCCGGCAAATCGTCTTGCACCTGTTTCCGCGCTGGGAAAGGTAAACGTAGACGTCTGCACGAGCGGCGGGATCAAGCTGTCATAGCTGTTGCTTTCAGTGGTCACCTCGGCCAGCAAGGTATTCCAGTGAATGTCGTCAATCATAAGTATCCTCCTTGGGTTTGAAAGCGCTTATCAGTCAACATGCCTATTATAATTCTCTTTGCCTCCAATAAAAAACTGCTTGACGTAATTGATCAACATGTGATAGTTTTCTCACATAACAAAATAGTTTTTTGAAACTCTTATCCAGAGTGGCGGAGGGACTGGCCCGATGAAGCCCGGCAACCGACAGCGAAACTTGCTGTAGTGGTGCTAATTCCAGCAGGTGAAGACCTGGAAGATGAGAGGGAACGTCTGACATGGCAGGCCGCTTCCCCTCGAAGTGGTTTTTTTATTTGCAAAATACTAATATCCCAGAGGGGGAACGTTCATAATGACAAGTAACTGGAATTTTGAAACCCGCGCCATTCATGCGGGACAATCACCTGACCCGGCCACGGGATCCAGGGCAGTGCCGATTTATCAAACCTCATCGTATGTGTTTCACGATACGGAACACGCAGCCAATTTATTCTCGCTTAAAGAGGCGGGAAATATCTATACTCGCATCATGAACCCAACGACCGATGTGTTCGAAAGTCGTATCGCAGATCTGGAAGGCGGCGTTGGAGCGCTTGCAGTGTCATCCGGGCAAGCTGCCATCACGTTTTCACTGCTCAACATCGCTGCGGCAGGGGATGAAGTGGTTTCCTCGACGAATTTGTATGGAGGCACTTATAACCTTTTCGCCGTTACTTTGAAGAGGCTTGGCATTAACGTGAAATTTGTCAAACCGTCTGATTTCGAAGGGATTGAAGCGGCCTTTACCGACCGCACAAAAGCGCTATACGTCGAAACCATCGGCAATCCCAGCGTTGACGTGGCAGACCTTGAAAAATTGGCGGATATTGCCCATCGTCATGGAGTGCCGCTCATTGTCGACAACACGTTTGCTACTCCCTACCTCTGCCGGCCCATCGAATTCGGCGCGGATATCGTGATTCATTCGGCCACCAAGTTTATCGGGGGGCACGGCACTTCCATTGGCGGCGTGATCGTCGATAGTGGGAAATTCAACTGGGATAATGGAAAATTTCCGGGGCTATCGGAACCTGACGAAAGCTATCATGGCATTTCTTACGTTCGCGACGTTGGTGCCGCAGCCTATATCGTAAAGGCGCGCGTGCAATTGTTGCGGGATTTGGGATCGGCGCTCTCGCCGTTTAACAGTTTTCTTTTCCTGCAAGGGCTCGAGACGCTGCACTTGCGCATGGAACGGCACAGTGCAAATGGGCTTGCCATCGCGAAGTTTCTTGAATCCCATCCCCACGTGGCATGGGTCAATTATCCTGGGCTGGAGAAGAGTCCTTATTACCATCTTTCGCAAAAATACCTGCCAAGTGGCCAAGGCGCCATTCTCACCTTTGGCATTAAAGGTGGCGTAAAAGAAGGGGGGCGCTTCATCGATTCCCTTAAGCTGTTCTCCCATCTCGCCAATGTCGGGGATGCCAAGTCGCTCGTGATTCACCCAGGAAGCACCACGCACCAGCAATTATCGGAAGAAGAACAAATCGCATCAGGCGTGACCCCTGATCTCGTGAGGCTCTCGATCGGCATTGAGAATGCAGAAGACCTGATCAATGACCTCGATCAGGCCTTGCAAATAGCGGTAAAGTAAAAAAAGGGTCGCGTAGGCGACCCTTTTTATCATCAGGATGGGGAGAGTGCTGCCTCATCCTGTTTTCTTTTTTTGTCCATCCGATACAAAATCGGCATCAGGATAATGGCGATAATGACGACTGGAATGCTTGTCCACTGGGCAGCGTCCCAATGGAACAGGAACCTAGGACTATCACCTCGCAACATTTCAAGAAAAAACCGCTCCGCATTGTAGAGAATCATTTCTATTAAAAACAGCCATCCGCGCGGA
>JAJZAS010000219.1 GCA_021799325.1 Bacillota bacterium
ATACATTCATGGGTGGATTATCGATGGTGATGATCGCCAGTCCGTTTTCCTTCTTCATATGCACTAAATCTGGCATACCTTGCCCTCCCTTTTGACTGATCAGTCAATCATTTATAGTGTAACATAAAACTTGATTACTTTCGCCTCTTTGCAAAAAAATAATGGATGATCATCGCGACAAATGTTCCCCCCGCCAACAAGTATAATATGCGGGAAAATAGCAGCAAGTGGTAATGGGACACCAACTGCCCCAACTCGACGAGGACGATGATGACCGAAACAAACATCCAGCTTTTTACCTTACCGTCCAATGAAAGCACCACCTGCATCTAAGAATTGAACCTCTTCATTAACTTCAGCCAGTTTTCTCGAACCGTCATTTTTGATAGATAGATCACATGGGCTTCTTCTCTGCTCACTTTTCGCAACCAAAGCGTTGAGCCGATATCCCTTAAGGCCATTCCCGACTGCTCATGACTCATCAACACGCCAAAGCGAGGATACCCGCCAACTGTAGGTCGATCAGGTCCTAGTAGGATAGGTTGACCTTTTCGCGGCCACTGGATAAGGCCACTCACCGTAGGCGACGAATGCGGCAATTCTGCCACGTCCATTGACACTTTTGCACCTTCTGGTGAAAGCCATTCCATCCTCATCCCGTGGCGATCCCAATGGGAAGTGATCCGAAAATACCAATCCCTGGCACTCTCCATTCCTAAATCACGGGAAATTTCGTCATATTCAGGACCGGGTAGAAAATACAGTGGTTCTGCCAAGTCAAGATTTATGCGAACAGATTTCCCCATCATATTAGCAAACTTTCTCATCTTTTGCTGATATAATAACACTTCTGGCAGTTCACGCACGGGTATCTCATCCCCGTCACGAAGTCGTCTACCTAGAAGTCCCGGAAAAGCCCCAGTTGACGAAGCGTTGAAACTCCCCAAAACAGGCTTCATTTGTAGATCTGAGAGGAATGCAACGTAGGAGAAGGTTCCCCGCTTCGCGGAACCAAGTTCAATTACATCACCCGCCTGTACAAGACTTTTAGCCAAGATGCCACCATCCGTTGCGGGAACCGTCCAATCTCCCAGTCGAACTGTACGATCAGCACCGCCGACCGCCACAATGGTGGTATACTTCACCTGAATCTTTAACGGCATAGGGCCTGTCTCAATCCACCAGCGGTTCGCATCCGCTCTGCCCCCCAATAAGGCCTCCACCGCTTCAGCTACCAACCAGTCTATCGGCCCGCTTTCCGCCAATCCTTCTTGACCAAATCCGATACGCTTATTGCCGACGAGTTGTGACCCACCGGCTCTATGCACTTGCATCTTACTCTTTTTTGGGTGAACGCAATGCGTTCATTTGCTGGCGCCACATTTTCTCCGCTTCGGGAGATGAATCTCCAAACCATGCGGGATCATCGCGAAAGCGTTGGCCATCCGGATTATTCTCGTCTATCGCCCAAGGGTCCCCAAGCATATGATAACCGCGCTCTTCCCAAAATCCCGGGCGATCTTCACTCATGAATTCGATCCCTCGAACCCATTTAGCGCTTTTCCAAAAATACAGATGAGGTACCATCAACCGAAGCGGATACCCATGTTCCGGTTCAAGGGGCTTTCCATCGTGCTTGTAGGCAAAAAGCACACCCGGTTTTAAGAGTTCTTCAAGCGGAAGATTGGCGGTAAAACCCTGCTCTGCATGAATCATCACAAACTTGCCTTCTGGCTTCACTTTCACCGTGTCCATCACGGTCTGAAAAGGGATGCCTTCCCATACGTTATCGTACCTGGACCAAGTGGTCACACAATGGATGTCGCATTCATACACTTGGTGAGCAAGCGCCATGAATTCATCCCAGCTAAAAGTGCGCTCACGTTCCACCAAGCCGCTAATGCGAAAATCCCAAGTCGCAAGATCTACTTTAGGAACTGTTCCTTCATGAAGAACTGGCCATTTTTTCGTTAGATATTGTCCTTTTGGCAAACGTTCTTGTGCGCTCACTTTAGACCCTCCATTTTCTTACTTAAATAACTTTTAATTATATATTGCAGCATTGGCATTTACTTTGGCAAATGCGGGACAAATCGATCGATAAGGGCAGTAGGCCGGGCAAAACCCAGGGGAATAATGAGGTTCAAACGATTCACCCTGAATTTTTCTCCATAGAGAAAATACCCAATCGTGCGCGCTTTTACGGTCCTCGTCCTTTAAATTCACCCATTCCCTGCTCCCGTTCACCACAAAGTCAAAATAGCCGCTTTGCGCAGGAACACCATAAATGTGTTCACAAGCGAGAGAATAGATGACCAACTGCTTGAATTTCACAGGGTGGCGTCCAGAAAATGGTTTGCCTGTTTTTAAATCCGCTACGATGTAACCATGCGAATCGGTGTAAATCACCCGGTCAATGAACCCTTTGATAGGCGGGACACCATTCCCCATCGGCAATAAAAATTCTTTCTCTGACGCCAGCACATCCTCCACTCGATAACGACTGAATCGAAAGATGGCCTGGATGCCACTTTTATAAAACCCAACAGCCACACTACGCTCCGGGAACTCCGGCACCAATTGCGGGAACTGTTCATCAAATTCACTTTTTAAATCCGCAAAGTCGAGTTCTCCCCCGCTATTGGCATGCGCCTCGTACAGTGAATGAAGCAGTTTGCCAAAGCTTGCGTGATACGTGGGGACGGAATCAACCGGCTCCAATTGTTGCACGTATTCATAAAAAAACCGCAGTCCGCAAGTCTCATATAAACTCAATCGACTAAAAGATAAATATTCCATCCAACTCCGCTTTCCTTCAGTGAATTCATGATTGCTACATTTGTTTTCTATCATACCATGAATCCAAGTCCAACTTTTAAACCTGTATTGCATAGGTTAATTTGTTACAAAATTATGTACATTTTATGTTGAATTTAAAAACATTAAGTGATATTTTATTCTTCAATAAGGCAGAGAGGGGGAACCTGTTTGTATGAAGATTACATTGATTTCCTGGATTTTGTGATCAAAACCAAACAGGAATATGAATCAGGCGTTCTCTTTGGACGTCCCATCCTTCGAGACTTACCTGGTTTTCAGCGGCAATTGGAAGATTTGATTGATAAAATCATGTCCATTGATCCTCCGCTTGATTTTAGTCCCAAAATCCCAGTGATCGAGAGCACCATCTCTTTGCCAACCGGACTTCAGTATCGTTTGTATTGTAATTTTATCATGTT
>JAJZAS010000220.1 GCA_021799325.1 Bacillota bacterium
ATCTAATGTGGCCGCCCACTGTTTCAGTGGGCGGTTTCCATTATATTACACGATATTTTGTGCTAAACTCACTGCTCTTCGGACAATATAAAGGCAACAGTTTCGCAAGCTTCATTTGTCTGGGGGGTAGTGCAATGAAAGCCACAGGAATTGTGAGGCGCATTGATGATTTAGGAAGGGTAGTTATCCCGAAAGAGATAAGGCGTACATTGAGGATTCGTGAAGGCGATCCACTGGAAATTTTTGTGGATAGAGACGGCGAGGTCATCTTGAAAAAATATTCCCCCATTGGGGAACTTGGTGATTTTGCCAAAGAATACGCAGAATCGTTGAATGAAGCGTCTGGTCACTTCACGTTGATCACAGACAGGGATACAGTGATTGCATCTGCTGGAATAGCCAAGAAGGAATATCTAGAGAAACCTGTAGGGTCTGAACTTGAAAAAGCCATGGATGAGCGTAAACCCATCGTGTCTACCATTACTGCTGAAGTGCAATTGATTCGCGATCGAACCGAACCAATCACTTCGCATGTTATCGTTCCGATCATGTATAACGGCGATCCGATCGGAAGCGTGGTACTTATTTCACGTGACGAGGGAGTGAAAATGGGAGAACTCGAAACCAAACTGGCGGAAACAGCGGCAGGCTTCCTTTCCAAGCAGATGGATCAATAATCACAACGCCTTTTTAAATTATCATATGGACAGCGAGGGCTGTCCTTTTTAATTGGTCGAGAGCAAACCCCGACTCGTATATCTGTTGGGTTGTCCCCGTATACTTCTCTATCGATAAACGATGGGAGTGGCAAATACGGTGGCATCAAGCAGGACTTTTGTTCGTGGGGCGTTCATCCTTACCGTGGCCGCCATCATTTCCAAGCTTTTGGGGTCTGTCTACACGATAATTCTGCAAAATCTAATTGGTGATCGCGGAATGGGCATCTACCAGATGGCTTACCCGGTATATGCCACGTTGCTTGTTATTTCAACCGCAGGTTTCCCCGTGGCGATTTCTAAATACGTGAGCGAGTATACGGCCATTCATGACTTGGGCAATGCCAATCGCATCTTTCGTGTGGCATTCTTCTTGCTGGCAGGTACGGGATTTCTGGCGATGACATCGCTTTATGCTTTTAGTGACACGTTTGCCCGGTTTGCTGGTGACATGCGCGCCTCGTGGGCTTTGAAGGCGGTGGCGCCTGCGCTTTTTGTCGTACCGATACTGAGCAGCATCAGGGGGTACTTTCAAGGTTGGCAATGGATGAAACCGACAGCGGTATCTCAGGTGGTCGAGCAGTTAATTCGTGTGCTCACCATCATTGCCGGCGTATGGTTGGTGCTATCGTTTGGAGGAAAAGAGAGAGCTGCCGCTGCAGTCGCATCATTTGGCGCAGTGACCGGGGGGCTATCTGGGCTCATGGTGATTTTGTATCAACTGTGGCAATTTCGCGATAAAATGCGCAATCCGATAAGAGGGCGTCAGCCTGGCGTTTTCCATGCGTTGTTATCCAGGCGCACGATCGTTCGTAAGCTCATTTATTATTCGATTCCAGTCAGCCTCGGGGCGCTCATCATCCCGCTTTTTAGCAACGTGGATGCGTTCACGGTGACTAATCTCCTCAAGGCGCAGGGAATAGCGCAAAATACCGCCACGCATCTGTACGGTTTACTGTCAGGGCGGGCATTCAAGTTGCTGATGCTACCTGCAACCCTTGTCAGTTCAATCGGCGTGGCGCTTTTACCAGCCGTTTCAGAAGCAAGTATCAGAAGTGGTACGTCAACCGTCAAGGAGCGAGTCAGTTTGGGGATTCGCTATACCTTGTTTTTGGCGCTTCCTGCATCGATCGGCCTCATCATGCTGGCTACGCCCATTGACATTGCACTGTTTCGGGATGCACAGGGCAACCAGGCGATTATGTGGATGGGGGTGGCTACTTTATTTAGCAGCATCCAGATGAATGCGGCAGCCAGTCTGCAGGGGTTGGGATTTGTCTATACACCTCTTGTCAGTTTGCTAGCTGGTACAGTGCTGAAAATTGCGCTAAACTTAATCTTGGTTCCGCGTTATCAAATTACAGGGGCTGCTGTGGCTACAGCACTCAGTTACGCACTTGCGGCAGGCTGGAACTGGTGGATATTAAAACAAAAAATACATTTTCGTCTCTCTTATTTTCAACACGTGTTGAAACCGCTCATGGCTGTTTTTGTAATGGGCGCTTTTGTGTTTGCAATTGAACGCCAATGGAGTCTCTTGAACCTGCATCTTCCAGCACGGTTGAACGCTGTGGGACTGGTACTTACTAGTGTAGCGGCGGGAATTATTACGTATGCGATCATGCTGCTGGTAACTGGGTTGCTTTCAGAAAAAGAAGTTCAAGGGTTGCCCAAGCTGGGAACGCCGCTTATTGGTTTTCTTCGCAAAATCGGCTTTTATTCTTGAAAAAAGGGGCATTTTTATGGGGATCATTCATGTCGCGGGACTTGGACCCGGAGCGGTCGCCAGCATACCATACGGGACTGTGCAACTGGTGGAAAAAGGACTGCCAGTCTACCTTCGCACTGCGAGGCATCCAAGCGCCAATTTTTTGATCCAGCGCGATCTACCTTTCGTGTCGTTGGATTCGTTTTATGAAGAGGCAAATGATTTTTCTACCCTCTATGATCGGATCGTGGAATTTTTAGTCGCCGTGACGGATCGAGAGAAGGAGATTGTCTATTTGGTACCAGGCCATCCAGGTGTGGCAGAACGCAGCGTCCAACTTCTGCAGGTGGCTGCGCAAAATGGAAGAGTCAAAATGGTGTATGAGTCCGGCCAAAGTTTTATTGATGATTTACTATTCAAAATAGGGGTGGACCCTGTGGATGGACTGTTGTTGCTCGATGCAACGTCCCTTCGCACGGATATGTTACAGCCTAAAGCGCATACCATCATGATGCAATTGTATAATCAAGCGGTGGCCAGTGATACAAAGGTGTTACTCTCTGAGGTGTACGGGGATGAGTGGGAAGTGGTGATCGCCAGTTCCATTGGGATAGCAGGGCAGGAATTGATTCAAAAGGTGCCGCTTTTTGAGCTTGACCGGATAAAAGGGATCGATCATCTTACCACGTTGTACGTTCCTCCGTTACAGGCAGAGAAACTGTACGGGGAATGGTCTGAACTAGTTAATATTGTTGCAGCGCTTAGAAGCCCAAATGGGTGTCC
>JAJZAS010000221.1 GCA_021799325.1 Bacillota bacterium
ATCTACCGTATTGATCGTGACCCATTCGATGACGAACGCAGAAGCCATTGTGGCGGATATCAGTGAACTATTGGGAGAAGACCGGGCATTTCTTTTTCCGGAACGAGAATTGATACATGAGGACCTAGTGGCGTTTAGCCCAGAAATGGCCGCCCTACGCTTGCGCGCGTTGCAGGCGTTAAAGAACCGTGACCGTGCAGTATTCGTTACCACCATCAGGGGACTGAAGCAACCGATGGTATCCCCAAAGCGCCTGTTTGACGCGGTGGTGGAGCTTTCGTGGGGATCCGTCTACCCGATGGATCAGTTGATGGAAAAACTGGTTTCGACCGGATATGAGCGCGTGGAGCGTGTGGAGACGAGAGGGCAATTCAGTGTACGCGGTGGATTGATTGATGTGTATCCGCTCCATGCAGAGGCGGTGAGAATCGAGTGGTTTGGCGATGAGGTGGACTCGATCCGCTTTTTTGATATCGAAACCCAGCGATCAACTGAACAAGCTAAGACGGTTGAAATATGGCCAGCCAGAGAAATGGTCGTAAGCGCTATAGAACTGACGCAATTGGGGAAACGTGTAGAGCAGGAAATGGCCGCATTTTTAAATAAACAGGCTCACCATCAGGAATTTATCAGCCAAGTGCGGCATCATATAGGGCGGGATGCGGAAAGGATGCAGGAAGGGATTCATTTTCCTGGATTGCTTCGTTATGCGAGTTGGATGGAGGGCCATCAGAGCACAGCAATCGAGTATTTCCCTGCGGATGCCTGGATGTTTTACGATGAGCCCGTGCGTTTGCGAGAGACCATGGAGCGGGTCATTCGAGAAGAAGCAGAATGGATGACGGGGGCGCTCGAGCGTGGCGAAATTTTACCTGGCCTGATGACGACTTATGATTTAGAGCGGATTTTTCTCAGCGAGGGCCGTCCGCATCTGTATCTCAGCCTCTTTCCCCGCCATGTGCCGGGAGTGCACGTACGCCAGACGGTCAATATTCCGATGCACTCGATGCAAAAGTTTCATGGGCAACTACCGCTATTGAAATCAGAACTGTCACGATTTAAAAAAACTAGCCAGCATGTGGTTATTTTGGCTGCCAGTGCAGAGCGGGCAGACAGGCTCATCCGCGTACTCGAGGATTTTTCCATTGAACTGGAGCGCAGGCCGTACTTCGATCCCAAGGCAGAAATGCCAACGGTCATTATCGGCAACCTTTCTTCAGGCTTTGAACTGCCGCAAGCTCATTTAGTGGTGATCAGTGAGAGCGAAATTTTTGTCACCAAAAAGCGGGCCAGACGCGTGCGCGATGATGCGCCTGAAGCAGCGCGGATTAAAAGCTATCAGGATCTGCATGTGGGAGATTGTGTCGTTCATGTCAATCACGGGATCGGAAGGTATCTGGGAGTCGAGACACTCGAAGTGGGGGGGACTCATCGAGATTACCTCCATTTGCAATACGCGGGTAACGACAAATTGTACGTGCCTGTCGATCAAATCAACCTGGTGCAAAAGTTCCTCGGCAATGAAGAACGCGAGCCAAGGCTTAATCATCTCGGGGGTTCTGAATGGGCGCGCACCAAGCGTAAAGTCCAAAAATCCGTCCAGGATATCGCAGAGGATTTGATCAAACTCTACGCGGAGCGGGAAGCGAAACCCGGACATGCTTTTCGCAATGATACGGAGTGGCAACGGGACTTTGAGGCGATGTTTCCCTATGAAGAGACCCCTGATCAGTTGCGCGCAGTGACAGACATCAAGAAGGACATGGAAAAGACGAGGCCGATGGACCGCCTGCTTTGCGGCGATGTCGGGTACGGCAAAACTGAGGTGGCCATTCGAGCGGCGGCGAAAGCTGTTTTCGACGGGAAACAAGTGGCTGTTCTCGTGCCGACGACGATTCTCGCACAGCAGCACTACTCGACTTTTAGCGAAAGATTTTCCGGCTTTCCAGTGACCATTGAGATGATCAGCCGCTTTCGTAGTAAGGCGGAGGTCACCAAGGTGCTGGAAGGGGTTCGGACAGGAATGGTCGATATCGTGATTGGCACTCACCGATTGCTGAACAAAAACATGCAGTTTAAGGACATTGGTTTGCTTGTCGTCGATGAGGAGCAGCGCTTTGGTGTCACTCACAAGGAGAAATTAAAGCAACTGAAGAGCAATATCGATTGTCTGACGTTGACGGCGACGCCCATTCCGCGCACCTTACACATGTCGATGGTGGGGGTGAGGGACCTATCTGTGATTGAGACGCCACCTGAGAATCGTTTTCCCGTCCAGACCTATGTGTTAGAATATAATGATGCATTGCTGAAGGAAGCGATTGAACGGGAACTGAGCCGTGGCGGTCAAGTATATGTTTTATATAATCAGGTACAAGGAATCCAGTCCATCGCTGACAGGATCACTCGCATGGTGCCTGATGCCAGGGTGGCGGTGGGTCACGGGCAGATGCCTGAGTCCCAATTGGAGCGGGTGATGCTTGATTTTTTACAGGGCGAGATGGATGTGCTGGTATCGACCACTATTATAGAAACTGGCATTGATATTCCCAACGTCAATACGCTCATCGTATTTCATGCGAATCGCCTAGGATTATCCCAGTTGTATCAATTGCGGGGAAGGGTGGGGAGATCTAACCGAATTGCCTATGCGTATTTTACGTATCAGCCGGATAAGGTGCTTTCTGAAGTGGCGGAAAAGCGGTTGCAGGCCATCAAGGAATTCACCGAACTGGGGAGCGGGTTCAAGATTGCTATGCGTGATCTTTCGATTCGGGGAGCTGGGAATTTACTAGGTGCGGAACAGCATGGGTTTATCAGTGCAGTGGGATTTGATATGTATTCAGAGATGCTGGCGGAGGCCATCCGTGAATTGAAGGGTGAGAAGAAGGAAGAAAAACAAGAACCTAGCGTGGAGATCACGGTCGACGCCTACCTGCCGCAAGAATATATACCGGACGTTGCGCAAAAAATCGAAGTATATCAAAAATTTGTGGCTTGCAGATCGCTACATGAAGTGGCGGATCTTCGTGAGGAGATACAGGACCGTTTTGGCGATCCTCCACAAGAAGTGGAAAACCTTTTATCAGTGGCAAGCCTTCGGGCCTACGCGTATCAATATGACCTTGAATCTCTGAGCAAGCAGGATAATGACCTGCAAATCGTGTT
>JAJZAS010000222.1 GCA_021799325.1 Bacillota bacterium
TTATTTTTTTCAGAATAAAACAGATGAATTTTTGTGTCAGCGATTCTTGACAGACACCTGTATTTCGCGACAAAATCAAAATAATGCAGATAGACGAATGAATGAGCGTGAGGGCGGAGGGCGAACAGGGTTGATAAGCGAATCGGTATGGATCCAAATCAGCGCCATTTTAAAAGACCTGCTGCCGCCAGAAGCCTCCATTGCGATCGCAGATGAAAACAAATACCTCGATTACCTGCCCGGGGCTTACGATATCCATATCGAACCAGGAAAAGAGATTCCTTCGGAGAGCATCTCTGCCAAAGTAGTGACTCATAAGGCGAACGTAGAGTCCTTCATGGATGCGTCTTTATTTGGCGCCCCCTATTTTGGCAAGGGTTACCCTTTCCATCTCGAACATTCCTGGGGTGCGGTCACGGTGATTTTTCCGCCAGACAAATTGCGTCCAAACCTTCCCCAACACCTGCTTCCCTTACCAGTCGCAGAAACTAAGTTGGCTTTTGTGACCGGGCAAAAAGAGGAACTATGGCGCCCCATTCCCGTTGAGGACATTGCTTATTTTGAGAGTTATGCCAAGAAGACCTGGATTCACACCAAAGAAGAAACCTATTCCACGCACTTGACCATACAAGCGTTGGAAGAGCAGCTTCCCGCCATGTTCGTCCGCATTCATCGCTCCTACATCGTCAACATCAACATGATCGATCAAATCCGCAGGGACATTTCGGTGCCTTTTATCCTGACACTACGTTCCCCACTCACGAGCCAACTGCCGGTCAGCCAATCCTACGCCAAACCATTTCGATCGAAATTGGGGTTTTAAAACGAAAAGCCACCCCGGCAAGAAAAGTTGCTTGCCGAAATGGCTGATTGACTTGCTTTACACTTTCTTAATAACCGGCGCCCGCTCCTGCACCGCCGTAACCATATGCACCAGGAACAAACAGGAAGAACAGGACGAAGATAATCAGAAACACCACTGCCCAACGGGTGTATCCACCAAACACTCCACCACCGTACATGACAGCACCCCCTTCCAGAAGTCATGCCCTACATTATGCCAAGTAGCGACATTCAGGAAAGGCGACTGCCCGGGGTTCGTCAGCTTTTTAAAATCGATACGTATAAAGCGCTTCCTGACTCAGCGATTGAATGGTGCGCTTGCGCTCCTCTGCATTTCCCGCGAGTGATCGTTCAATTTGTTCGACACGGGCTGCGGTTTGCGTTTTGTGCGCTTTGATCGCACGGTACTTGGTTTCCCAAACTTCACTGATATCAAGAATGACATCGCGTTCACCGAGTGCTTTGCCATGATTTTTGGAAAAAGCCTGGCAATGGATGCGAGGGCGTTCTGCCCCTGGAAGCCTCCGGACCGCTTCTACAGTCGCAAAAGCAAGCGCTTCGTGATCAGGATGCACCGAATACCCAGGATAGTAGGTGATAATCAGTGATGGTTTCAATTCTTTGATCAAATCGCTAATGATCCCGACAAGCAGTTCCGGATCTTCAAATTCCAGGGTTTTGTCCCTGAATCCCATCATTCGAAGATCGCTAATGCCTAGAATTGAGCAGGCATCCTTTAGTTCCTTTTCCCTGATCAAGGGCAACGTCTCCCGATTTGCAAAAAAAGGTTTACCCATGTTTCTTCCCATTTGTCCCAGGGTAAAACACGCATAAGTGACAGGAGAACCGGCATGCGCATGATAGGCAATGGCACCGCCGACAGCCAGTGTTTCGTCATCAGGGTGGGGAAAAATCACTAATACTTGGCGCTCCATGGCGGCTCCTCCTTACATGGGAAATGGCGTGGTGCTAAGTTCTAGGGCCACGGTGATTCTGCCCTCACTATCATGTCCGGCGAGCAACAGCCTTCCTGACTCATCGAGTTCAAAATCTGTCAAGCCTTCGGCATAGACCCATCCGCTATCCATTTTAAGCCCCACACGATACGGACCTTCCCCTTTGATCGTGCCTCGCTGATAACGTATAGATCCATTCCGAATGTATGCCCCAACAGGCGTTGCCGCATCATTATGCAGCCCCGCATAGGCACCGTTCGTGGTCTCCAGGTGAAGATACAAATCCACTTTTTTCAACTGATCCAATATTCGCTGAACCTCTACTGCACGGATTGGCTTCATTGATTCACCACCAACATCTTTGTGAGTCTTAATACTTGAACTAATTTCATTATACACTTCTTTTCTGTCACCAAGATGAATATACATGTTCCCATTCATGGACAAGGGAGACTTTTTGATGTGGGACATACTTGGGATTAGTTTTCTGGCAGGAATGTCGACTCCGATTGGTGGATGGCTGGTGTTGCAATTCAGGCGCCTATCCATGCGGGTAATGACCATCCTGCTCGGCATGGCGTCCGGAATCATGGTCACCGTTGTTATCACAGAACTCATCCCCACATCCATTCGCTCAGGCAGTCATTCACTTTTTTTGCTTGGTTTTGCAGCTGGATGGCTCATGATGTGGGCGTTAAAAAAAGTAGTGGCCATGGCCATGCAAAAAGAACAAGTAGCTGAGGAAGCCAAGGTTTACCTGAAAATGGGATGGTTTATCGCCATCGCCATGGCCATTCACGATTTGCCCGAAGGGCTGGCGATTGGTGCTGGAAACGCAGTGGAACAGCAGGTGGGATTGTTCATCGCGCTCGCCATTGCCCTTCACAACATACCGGAAGGCATGAGCATTGCGGCACCGATGAGGCTGGGGGGAATGTCAAAGCCGCGCGTGTTTTGGGTGACTTTTTTGATTGGATTTGTCACTCCGCTTGGCACGATGCTCGCAGCCTGGCTTTTTACTGTAGCGCACTCTTTTATTGCGTTGTCACTCGCATTTGCAAGCGGAGCCATGGCCTTCGTCGTAGCCAGAGACATCTTCCCCGAATCGTGGCAGTTGGATAAATCCGCCACGGTGGTGGGTGTCACTCTCGGCAGCGCACTGATGATGGCCATGGCCCTGCTTCATTTTTAAGCCACTAAATTACCAGCCCATACGCTCCCGAAGTGAAGTGATGTGGGCAATGTGGTGCTTACCGTGCCAGGAATAGGTGCCAAGCAGTAATGCCAGTGAGCGTTCTCCTCGACCAGGTTGTTGGATCGTTCGATCAAAATACACCCTCTCACGGGTCCT
>JAJZAS010000223.1 GCA_021799325.1 Bacillota bacterium
AGCCCATACGCTCCCGAAGTGAAGTGATGTGGGCAATGTGGTGCTTACCGTGCCAGGAATAGGTGCCAAGCAGTAATGCCAGTGAGCGTTCTCCTCGACCAGGTTGTTGGATCGTTCGATCAAAATCCTCTCTCTTAAGCGTCCTTAACAACATGACCCAGCGGGCATGCAGCCCCATTAGCAACTCCAGCGACCACTCGATATCTGCGGTTTTCGCGTCAAAAAGCTGAGCCAGCGCATCCACATTGGTGGATCTCACCGTGGGATTATCTTCAAGCAGACCCAACCGATAATTGATGTACGAATTCATGTGACTGTCAGGCAAATGATGCACCACCTGCCTCAATGTCCACCCCTCCGGACGATACGGCGTGTCCAGTTGCTCCTCTGTGAGCCCGCTCACTGCCTCTTTCAGTAATTTTGGCGTGTCTTCCAGGTCCTTTATCCAACTTTCAATGTGAGACATTTCCACTTTTTCAGGGAATTCGAATCGTCCGATCGGATACCTCAAATCCATTCTCATCACTCCTCTTCCTTCATTTTGATGATTGGCAGAGAAAATTTCAACTCATGCGAGTTCAGTGCCCAATTGGGCACCTGCGGAATATAGTGGATTGATGATAATAGAAAGCGAGGCACTGTTTTATGCCCATTCATATCGTTCAAAAAGGAGATAACCTTTGGAAGTTGTCTCAGGAATACGGGGTCAGCGTCAATCGCATCATCAGTGCGAACGGACTTGAGGAACCTGGCAAACTCGTATCAGGAGAGGCGTTATTTATTCCGGACGCACAACCACGCTATACCGTACGGCCTGGAGACACCTTGCAAGCCATCGCCAATCGCTATGATGTAACGGTCAAATCCATTATGGACACCAATCAGCTCAAATCCCCCACCAGCATTTACGCAGGGCAACGGCTCACCATCCCACTTCTTTATCACCAGGTGGCAGAAGGCGAGACCCTCACTACGATCGCAGCCAGCTACAACACGATGCCTCAAGCCATTCAAACAGCGAATCAGCTCAGCAGCCCTAGCGATATTTTTGTCAGCCAAATGTTAAAAATTCCAGAAACGCCAAAAC
Source organism: Bacillota bacterium (assembly GCA_021799325.1). GTDB lineage: Bacteria > Bacillota > Bacilli > Alicyclobacillales > SLC66 > JAJZCL01. The sequence continues at coordinate 1,088 of JAJZAS010000223.1, forward strand.
CGGTTATTGATGTGAACGGGTTTCTCACGCAGTTTGGTCACCAGGGTGCCAGGACATTGCGTGAATTAGAAAAAAATCTGACCTATGCAAGTCCTTTCGCCCATCGCATCGAAGCAGATGGAGGACTTGGGGATCTCGACGATGTCCCCATTGTGCAGACCGCGCTGCGTTATGGCGTGCTACCCATGATGGCGATCACCAATTTTTCCTCGACAGAAACAGGGACGGAACTCGCTCATACGATCCTTAGCAGCGACCAACTACAAAATACACTCATTGAAAATACAGTCACCATGATGAAAAATAAAGGCTATCGCGGACTTAACATCGATTTTGAAAATGTGCTGCCACAAGATAAAGATAACTACAACCAGTTTCTACAAAAGGCCGCCAATCGGTTACATTCAGAGGGCTACTTCGTGTCTTCCTCGCTAGCTCCTAAAACCAGTGCCGATCAAAAGGGATTGCTTTATGAAGCCCACGATTACCCAGCTCATGGGAGAATTATGGATTTCGTCGTGCTTATGACATATGAATGGGGATACCGCTTTGGCCCTCCGCAGGCCATATCCCCTATTGGGCAGATTCGAAAAGTACTGGAGTATGCGGTTTCCGTCATCCCCAAAAATAAAATTATGATGGGATTCCAGGTGTATGCACGAGACTGGTTACTACCACATGTTCAGGGAATGCAGGCGGAAACCTTCGACATGCAGGAAGCGATGTCACGCGCTTTACAATACAACGCCACGATCCAATACGATGCGAGTGTACAATCTCCCTACTATCAATACACCGATACACAGGGTAGATCCCACGAGGTATGGTTTGAAGATGCACGCAGCGCACAGGCCAAGTTTGAACTCGCTAAATCCTTTAACCTTCGCGGCATCAGCTATTGGGTACTCGACTATCCTTTCCCGCAAAACTGGGCACTGCTTCAGGATAATTTTATCATCGCCCGAAAATGACGATCATCCAACAAAAAAGCGGGCCTCTGCCCGCCTTATTTTTGTTGGCAATCAGCGTTGCTCCTGCAATTTTCGAACAATGCCTGTCACAAATTTGCGTGGAAACCACCTGATTGATTGCGTCATCAGGCGGTTTTTTATCCCTGGAATCACCACCGTCTGCCCTCTCATCAATCCCTCGTAGCCGACTCTTGCCACCGCTTCGGCATCCATTCCAAAGCGGTCAAAAAGCAGCGAGGGATTAAAGTTCGCTCTTTTCCCAAATCCCGTATGCGTAGGACCGGGACAAAGGGCAGAAACGGTAATTTCCTGATCTCTCACTTCATTTGCGATTGCCTCTGTAAAGGACAGCACATAAGCCTTTGTTGCGTAATACACCGCCATCAGTGGTCCTGGTTGAAATGCGGCAGTCGATGCCACGTTGAGAATTTTACCTGATCCTCGTTCGATCATGGCAGGGAGTGCCAAGCGCGTCAATTGGGTCAAGGCGCGAATATTCAAGTCTACCATACCTAGCAGTGCTTCTTGTTCCGTCTGTGCAAATGGGCCATATACCCCATACCCCGCATTGTTGACGAGCACATGTACATCTGTCGAGGATTCCTCCAATTGCCTCCAAAGTATATTGGCGGCGTCAGGTGGCATCAGATCCATGACGATGGTCTTCACCTTTACCTCATATAGCCTTTCCAGTTCCACTTTTACATCCAAAAGCGCGCCTTCACTTCGGGCCACCAGTACCAGGTGATAGTGATGGCTTGCAAATTGCTTAGCAAGTTCATACCCGATGCCCCCCGATGCCCCTGTGATCAGTGCTGTTTCCACCAACTTACTTCCCTTCTTCACATCATGGATTAAAACGAAAACTGTTCACATTCATGCGAAAGCTGTACTTCCATACCAACCAATTAACGAAAAGCAAGATCAGCACATACACGTCAACCCCATACGGAATGAGCGTAAAGAGAAAATGGATCAAGGCAAATACCAGAATCAAAAAAAGTAGCGGCAATACGGTCCAGCGATCTGCTTGCTGGGTCACATTGTACGGTTCAGAAAAAGGCAACGCCTTGCGACTAATACGA
>JAJZAS010000224.1 GCA_021799325.1 Bacillota bacterium
CCACACCTTGTACATTCGTTTCTTGCGGGCAGAATTTACTGAAGAAACGAGTGACAAGGTGATTTTATTGGTTGAGCCAATTCATGAACCAGCAGCCCATCGCCTTGCATATCGCTTGGCAAAGCGTGAGGATATCGGGGATTTTTATCGTCCAGCGGGACTTTTGCACTTTGTGAACACACAACTACCGGCACAACACTTCCACACGATCCAGATACGGTCACCCTATAAAAAGATATTTCAATTGAAAGTGTCTAGGAATATTAACCCGGTTCCGTTTGTTTCATTATTTCATCTGCCATTCAATAGATCAGAGGCATTTTCAAGAATCGTCCGAACCGCACAACCATTCATTGGCACTCCACTGATTTGGGGGCACAATCGAGGCCGAGGCGATCAAGGATTTGACCCTTTTACCTTTGTCTTTTACGTCTACAAAAAAGCGTTAGGCCTTCCCATTTCGGAGGTCGCCCAGCTACAACGAATGGGAAAGCCGATCAACAAACAATCCGAACCTATGGTACCGGGTGATTTGTTGATTTTTGCGGAGGGGCGCCACCTTGGCATCTTTACTGGCGCTGGCCAGTACCTGTCTGCGGGAGGAGGAAGCGGCAAAGTGAGTTACTTGGACCTTCGCAAATCCCGCTACCATTTAGGCAACTTGACAATGATCAGGCGATTGGTTTAGATGGTGAAAGTAGCAAAAATAAGGAGATACACATGGATGTTATTTTTTTAGGGACAGGGGCCGGTGCACCTACTCGCAAACGCAATGTCAGCAGCATCGCCGTGCGATTTGACCAATCGCGGGAAGTGTGGCTGTTTGATTGTGGCGAAGGCACGCAACACCAGTTTCAGCGAGTTTCGGTAAGCCCTGCACAGGTAACCCACATTTTCATCACTCACATGCACGGCGATCACCTTTTTGGATTACCAGGATTCCTCAGTAGCCGATCATTGCAAGGCGGTTCTGAGAATCCGCTCACCATCATTGGACCGGAAGGCATTCAATCATTTGTGGCACTGGTATTGAAGCAAAGTCAAACTAATTTGAGTTACCCGCTTTATTTTGAGAAAATCACGACAGAGAGGCATGTGCTTGATCTGCCAAAAGCAAGAGTCGAATGCGCCTCTTTGCTTCATCCGATCAAGAGCTTTGGTTACGCAATTCATCTGCCTGACAAGCCTGGCCGCTTTATGGTAGAAAAAGCGATTGCCGAAAAGATACCGTCTGGCCCCCTTTTTGGACGTTTAAAGCAAGGGGAAGCTATTGAACTCTCTGATGGCAGGCGTTTCAACGGGAAGGATTTTATCGAACCACCGATCAAGGGAAAAAAAATAGTCATTCTTGGGGACACCTCCGCTTGTCCATCGGCAATTGAACTGTCGCAAGAGGCAGATTTATTGATTCACGAGGCAACGTTCGCGCAAGAGGAGGCAAAACTCGCAACGATCAGTGGTCACTCCACCCACATCGATGCTGCTAACACGGCGAGAATGGCGAATGTGCGGACGCTTGTATTGACGCACATCAGCGCGCGTTATGACGAAATAAAAGCCTCCGCGATGCTCGCAGAGGCTCAAGCCATATTCCCACAAACGGTAATGGCGTTCGATTTTTATCAATTAAACGTATAAGCTTATTTGGCCGCGGCCTGATGAATGTGCTCAGCGCCCAATTCGGAAAGTAATTGTTTGGCTTTCTCCACTTCATCGCTTTCTACCAACAAAATCACAAATGTCGCTTTATCATTCTCTTGGTGATGAGGATGGAACATGAGCCAATCTGCCAGCGCCTGTCCTTGCCTCACGCCATCGAGCGGACCGCCGAGAAACAATACGCCAAATCCAGGCACCACCTGAGCCACGGAGGCCGCCAGCCCACCGATCGCTTCCAGTGATGATTCAAGCCAGCGCTCCGCTTTCCACCACTCTTCATGGGGAGTGGTGCTGCTTAACGATACTTTGTCAGGAAATTCTTTTTGACAGGCCACCGCCGCTTTTTCCGCCTGTTCATGTTGTAAAAAATGTCCCACCACATATTGGCTCATTTGACTCTCTCCTTTATAAATCATTTATCCAAGTGCAGCTTTCATATCATTAAACAGCAGTTGTCCCGCAAGCGCATGGCCTTTCGTATTGGGATGCCAGCCATCTGCCATATAGGGCACATACGTTTGATGATGGGAAGCAATATAGTTTTTCATCTGGTTAAACACATCAAACACGTAAACCTGGTTCGAAGGAAAACTCCTGGCAATCGCCATTTCCGTATTGACCATCTGCGCTTCCTGCACCTTGTACTGCGTATAAGAGGCCCTTGTGATTGGTGGGGTCACGACAAACACCTTAGCGTGACTCGCGAGCGCAAGCGTGATCTCATTTCTGATTTGCTGTTTATAGACGGGCATGGGGGTGTTGTTACTGAGGTCATCTAAAGCGCCCCAAGCGAGCACCACAATTTGAGGCTTAATTGACTTTAGCCAACCTGCATACTCATTTTCGATTTTTACCACTGTATCGCCGGCTTTTGCCTGATTGATCAAATCAAACGTAGCGTGATTATACTGGCTGAACGATGCAAACGCCCGTTTTAAATAACCGCCACCCGTTGGGTCATCCCAACCCTCAGCCACCGACGAACCAATCGACATCACTTTCATGACAGCGCCTTTTTTATATGTATCTTTAGGTACTTGATGGTCAGCCGCAGTAAAGAGTCCCTGCAAGCTGTTCCATTTCATCAATACAATCACGATGAGAAGTACAATCCAAACATAAGTCCAGCGAAATTTCACGTCGCATTCACTCCATCACGTCAGCTTCTCACCTAGATCCAAGCGCCAAGACCTCTTCCCGCAGCCGATGGCGTTGAACTTTTCCTGTTGGGCCTGCCGGGATGGTTTCCACAAAATTAAATTCCTCGGGACATTTGTAGGCAGAGAGGGAATTTCTGCAAAGCTCGTTGAGCCCCTTCACCAAGGCTTCTTTTTCCTTCACCCATGGTTCCGGTACCAAATAAGCGACCACGCGCTCTCCGTAAAGTTCATCTGGAAGGCCGATCACTGCCACCGACTTAACCTCATCATGCTGGCTGATCACATCTTCCACTTCACGCGGGCTGATTTTTAGCGCGGCG
>JAJZAS010000225.1 GCA_021799325.1 Bacillota bacterium
ACAGAAAGCGAATTTTCGTGAGGAGAAAATGGTTGACAATGCCTGCAAGGCCATAGACAAGTCCTGTTAAAATTCCAGTCAGCGCCGCATCATCAACGCCCAGTTCAATGTTCCAGTTCCATTTTTTTATCGTCAATAGGCGTAGGACATCATCGATGATGGGAAGAAGGTGAAATAAAAAAGCAGATTGATGCAGTCGGGAGGATTTTTTTGGATAATTAGGTTTTTCTTCGCTAGAGGCATGTTGAAAGTCATTTTTTTTACGATATCGAAACAGTAAGATTCCAGTGACATAGAGGTGGATATTGACATCAATGGCTTTATTGTCTGCATTCAAATGAATTTTCACCGTGATCGGAAGCGAAAGGAGCACCACGATCACTGCGACAATGGCCAAAACAATGATCCCTGTCGTCACTATTCTGCCTCCCCTCACCGGGCATTCTGGCAGTTAATATTCTCCATATGAATGTATTTATTCAATTCCAATTTGGTTGAATTTGAGTTCTAGATCCTCTAAAGAATGCAAGCCGAAGTAATCCATGAAGTCTTTGCTGGTTCCGTATAAAATCGGTCTCCCTGGTGAATCGGCGCGCCCCGTCTCCACAATCAATCCACGGGCAACGAGCGTCCCCACCGATCGATCGCTTTTTACACCTCGTATCTGGTCAATTTCAGCTCGCGTGATGGGCTGACGAAATGCAATGATGGCTAGAATCTCAAGCGCAGCCTGGGAAAGTCCAGGTAAAGCTGGAGAGGTAGCCATTTTTTTTAGGTAGGGTGACAACGAAGGTACTGTTAATAGCTGCCACGACCCACCGATCATGTGGATGCGAAACGTCCTTTTTTCCCTATCCTGAAGATCATCAAGAATCTGACAGATCATCTCCGCCTGGTCAGTGGTCATCTCGAGTACTTCGGCAATTTGCAAGGTGGACATTCCCTCATTTCCAGCAGCAAACAATAGCCCCTCCAAAGTGCGGGCCAACTGTTCATTGGTAGCTAAAAGTTCAATAGCCTCATCGACTAGACTTTCTCTATCCATATATCCGAGAACATCCTTTCCTGCCGAAACACTACTTTTCGCAAATGGATCAATTCCAACAAGGAGAGAAAGACAGTTACCCATTCTCGGCGTGAGTTGGTTTCGATTAATTGAATAAATGTCGAGGGTCCTAGCAGTAAACGGCGCTCAATTCTTGCCATACGCATGGGGATGCTTTCCTGATCTCGATAGACTTCCACTTCAGGATCATCTAGCATGCGCTCCATCACCGCTTCGTAAATCTTCTTCAGCCTCGCTGGTGTGACATGATTTAAAAAATCTGCAGCCACCGGATATTCACGGAAAGGCTCTAACGACATAGGTAGTCTGTTCCACTGTTCCTGCCTAAATTGTTCCCGGTGTTTTAGTTCTGTGGCTGCTTCTTTATAAGCGCGGTAGACGATCAATTGCTCTCTTAAACGTTCTTCCGGATCATCCTGCCACTTGTCATCCATTCCCGTCTCTTGATGATCAGGTTTTGGCTGAGGAAGCAACGTTCGCGCCTTGATGGCAATCAGTGTCGAGGCCATCACGATAAACTCGCTTGCCACTTCCATTTGTTGCGCGAGTGAATCCCGCAAATACGACAAATATTGATCAGTAATTTGCGAGAGTTTGATATCGGTAATGGACATTTTTTGCGTTTCGATCAAATGCAGTAGCAAATCGAGCGGCCCTTCAAAATCCTGCACGGTAATCGGGAACGAATTGGTCATATCGACAAGCCAAACCACCCAAATACAGATTGTATCGCGCTATTGATGACAAGTCCTCCCAATGAGTACCCGCCGATGGGAAGGATTAGTACCAACAATAAAAGAAATGGCCCCACTCTTTCAAATCGCAGCATGGGAATAAAAATCCTTCTTGGCATCATAAACAATAACACCTTCCAACCGTCAAGCGGTGGAATGGGGATGAGGTTGAAGATGGCAAGTGCTACATTGACTATGGCCAGCCATGTCAGCATGGTACCTATAAATTGACCAACCATGCCATGCCAGAATGGACTTGACGATTGCATAATCAGCAAATCGATAAGAATAGAGACAAGCCCCAACAGGGCATTCATAAATGGACCGGCAAGCGCAATCAAGATAATCCCTAGCGATTTGTTAATTTTGATTTTACTCGGATCAAAGATGACAGGTTTGGCCCAACCGAAATTGACGAAAAGGACCATCAAAAGTCCAAGAAGATCGAGGTGCGATAAGGGATTGAGGGACACCCTTCCCTGCTTTTTTGGCGTATCATCCCCAAGCCAGAGTGAAACCACCGCGTGACCGAATTCGTGGACGACGAGCGCTAGGATAAACGCCACGATGCGAAATATCAGATCCGGTCCAAAAAAAGACAGCACATTCACACCTTCTTTCCTGACTTTTTAATAAAAAATGGCATGAGCCTCGTGGACCACATGTAATTTTCCTGATGTGCATGAATTTCCTGCCAACTCCGTTTGCGAATTTCAGACATCGTGCGCAGTGTAGTGGGAAGGCGTTGGGCAAATATCATCACATTATGCGTGATCTGAGGGATCGCGCCCAGTGTAATACTATAGGTAGGTCCCACGAGCGTTTCCAGATCGGTACAAAGGTGCACAAAAGGATAGCTGAGTGGGCCTTTCGTTGCCAAAATGGCATTGATCGCGAGCACTCCACCTGGTTCAAGAAGTTCCGATAACGTATGTAAGTATAAAGGTGAATACAACACTTTGGGGGTTTCCTCTTGAAAATAAACATCTACATAGATGAGATCAAAACGATCCTGAATTTTCATAATGTAGGTGCGGGCATCTGCTTCATATAAGCTGACACGTGAATCGGTGGGAAGTTGGAAATACTCCTCTGCGACCTGCAATACCATGGGATCCCATTCCACTCCCACAATCTCAGCCTGAGGATGCCTCCGATGCACATGGCTGATGGCCGTGCCGGTACCTACTCCCAGAGACAAAAATCGGCGAATGGTGGGATTCCATGCGGTATAGAACGAAAATGCCTGTTGATAGGGAAAATAAAGCAGTTCTGGACGACTTACTTTCATGGCACCCTGCCATCCTGCACCACAAGCC
>JAJZAS010000226.1 GCA_021799325.1 Bacillota bacterium
TGGTGAGAGAGAATAAACCAAGTGGAACTGTGCATATGAAAGTCAACAAGGCTGATGAGGGCGTTAGTGCGCACACCAAGTATCAGGTGCTTGGTAGCACGCCAAACTATTCGCTGGTGCGGCTTGATCTCATCAGCGGAAGGACGCATCAGTTGAGAGCACACTTGGAAAGCGTGGGACATCCACTGGTTGGTGACATCAAATACGGAGGCAAAGCTGGGCTTGGAGCCAACTATCAGCTGCTTCACGCCTATTCACTGGCGCTTCCAAGTGGCGAGAAATGGATGGCTGCGCCTCCTCTACCTTTTATGAATGCCTTAAAACAAGCCAATCTGATCCGTTATCTGCCAAAAGACTAACGGTGGACAATTTGTCTTACGATATAGCTCGCCAAAATCATCCCAGCGACAGGTGGAACAAAGGCGACACTGGCTGGTGGTGTTGCTATTTTGCGGGAAGTAGCTTGATCCGAGTCCTGCACTACTTGTTCATAACGGTGCATGGGAGTTAATGGTGTTTCGGTCGAGCAGACCACGGGAAGCGGTCCTGTAAACCCGCGTTTTTTTAATTCTCGTCTCATCACTTTTGCAATTGGATCCACGCTTGTTTCAAATAGATCGAGGACTTCGAATTTTGTCGGATCTAGTTTGTTTGCGGCTCCCATGCTGGAAATGATGGGGATGCCACGGGAATTGGCTTCAAGGACGAGTAATAGCTTCGAACTGATGGTGTCTATCGCATCGGCAATATAATCCAAATGCTCTGAGAACACTTCGTTTACGCTTGACTCCTCAAAGAACATTTTCTTGCGGATGACCTGGCATTTTGGATTAATCTCGTGTATGCGTTCAGCCATCACGTCCACTTTTGCCTGTCCAATCGTTCCATCAAGCGCGATCAGTTGGCGATTGATGTTGGTGACATCCACCACATCTTTGTCGATCAGAAGCAGGCGGCCAATTCCAGCGCGGGCAAGTGCTTCTGCTGTAAACGATCCCACACCTCCGAGACCAAAGACAGCAACGCTCGCCTGTTGCAACTGTTCCATGGCATCATGTCCAAGCAATAATTCGGTGCGCATAAAACGATTCATTGATTTCCTCCTTTATTGCAATGCACGTTATACTTAGTATAGACGATGATGCGTTTTTTTTGTGAATCAGGAAGGAGATGCGATTTGGAGAATCTTTTTAGTGTGGAAGGGAAAAAAGTGCTCGTGACCGGCGCTTCGAAAGGCATCGGCTATGCCATTGCGAAAGGGTTTTTAGAAGCGGGGGCGGAGGTTGCGCTCGCTGCGAGAAACGCGCATGATCTGCAAGTTGCGAAAAGCACACTGGAACACATCGCTAAAGGACGTGTCATTCAGGTGGTGGTGGACGTCAGGAAACCTGATCAGGTTCAGGATGCTGTAAAGACTGTGGCAGATTCTTTTGGGCGAATCGATGTGCTCATCAATAATGCAGGTGTCAACGTTCGCGTTCCTGCAGAAAAAGTGAGCGAGGAAGATTGGGATACTGTGGTCGATACCGATTTAAAAGGCGCTTTTTTTATGGCGCAGACGGTGGGGCAACTCATGCTTCATCAAGGGATGGGCAGTATCGTCAACATCGCTTCAATTGGGGGGCATGTCGCGTTGCGAACGGGAGTCGCTTATGCGTCTGCCAAAGCGGGTGTGCTGCACATGACAAGGGTATTGGCGGTGGAATGGGCATCGAGGGGTGTTCGTGTCAACGCCATTGGCCCGTGGTATTTCAGGACTCCGCTCACTGCAAAATTGCTTGATGATCCTGCGTATTTAAATGATATCCTTGTGCGGACTCCGATGAAGCGTGTCGGTGAGGTGGAAGAATTAGTGGGTCCTGCTATATTTTTAGCCTCCGATGCTTCGAGTTACATGACGGGACAAGCCTTGTTTGTGGATGGTGGGATGGGGGTCTATGGGTTTTAAGCCTTGGCAATTAGCATTTTTAAGGTTTTTAGTGATTTACGTTTCGATTAACATCATGCTGATCGTATGGCTGTTGTTGTTTGGGCCTTTTACACTATCAGGTTACAATGAGAGAGCCGCTTTGATCGGCATCGGCGGAATCCTAGTGGCATTAATGATGACGCGCTTTGGCGGGGGTTCTGCCGAAGATGGGACGTTTTACAGTGCAGATGAAGAAGCGGAAATCAAGCGCAAAAGCAGAAGAGGATGGATGTATGCCGCTCTATGGGTGGCAATTGTGTTGCTTTTTACGGCGGGAATTAGTCAATGGTATTGATCAGGTAAGGAGTTAACTTTGTGCGTATTCGCTCGATGATAGGGCTATGGTTGGGGAGGGCGACGAAATTCGCCTTAAAAATCAGCGGAAGATCGGGGACAAGTCTTCCTGGGCTTGTGGCTGGAAAAGTGGCGCCTCATTTGTTGCAAGACCTTATGGCTCAACTCGTTGAGGGCGTCATCGTGACAGGAACCAATGGCAAAACGACGACCACCGCGCTTCTCTATGCTTTTTTAAGTGAAGAAGAATCTTGGCTGACTAATCGCGGAGGGGCCAATTTGCATCAAGGGTTGCTGGCGACCATGATGGGCACTAGCACGTTATCTGGAAAGTTGCGGATAAAAAAAGCGGTGCTTGAAGTAGATGAGGCCACACTTCCCAAAATCACCTCTTTTTATCATCCTAGCGTGATCCTCGTGACCAATGTGCTGCGCGACCAACTGGATCGCTATGGTGAAGTGGACCAGACGCTGCATTTATTGAGAGAGGGAACGGAATATCCCGGGACGGCGCTGATCACGAATGGCGATGATCCACTCGCGATGTCGCTTGGCATCAGTCGACCTGAACTCACTTATTATTACGGATTTACTCAAGTGCCAGAGGTCACTTCGGCAAGAGCGGATGTCCGCGATGGGGCTTTTTGTCTCTTGTGTGGTGAGGAACTGATCTATGATTATTTTATTTATGGACAAGTTGGGGCGTATCACTGTCCCAAAGGTCATTTTCTAAGACCTGTACCGGATTTTGGGGGAAAGTACGATGGGGTGACCAAACAGTTACTCGTTGAAGAAAGTGTATCTAAAGATAACCAAGTATATGCGATCGATTCTCCTGAGAT
>JAJZAS010000006.1 GCA_021799325.1 Bacillota bacterium
GATCGCACTGACCATGCTGATTTTTTGGATGAGTGGAGCGGCTGCCTGTGCTGTTGTGGCGGAACCGATATCAATCTCAAATATACCGTTGATCATGGGTTGTATCAGATGCTGATTCAAGTGCAACAATTGAAATACAACTGTAAATATAGGGGTAGTCAAGCCAATGAACCCAACTTCAGAGAGCACGCGCAAAAATACGGAGAAAAACACGATAAATCCGCCAATCATGAGAAGCGTTCGTACTGATTCATTGACCGCATCTCCGAGCAAACGCCCGAATGGCCTTCCGTCCTCCTCGCGTGACCTCATCATTTCCAGATAAGCACGCTTCCATATAGGTTGATCATACTTGTGCGTGGTTGCTAATAAACGAGGCCGTTTGCCTTCCTGCCTCATGCCATAAAAACGGAAAGTAATGCCCACAATGAATGCAGAAAGGTAATGAGCAAGCGCAAATAACATCCCTAGCGCTGGAGATTTGAACATGCCTACTGCCACCGCGCCAAACATAAAAAGAGGATCAGCCGTATTCGTGAATGCGAGCAACCGTTCCCCTTCAATGCGCGTGCAATCCCCATTTTCACGAAACTTTGCCGTAATGACCGCGTCCATCGGATACCCTGCGGCCAAGCCCATCGAGAGCGCAAAAGCGCCTACACCGGGAACATTAAACAAGGGACGCATCAAAGGCTCCAGAAAGACACCAAGCGCTCGCACCAAACCTAGCCCCAACATTAAATCCGATAGAATAAAAAAGGGCAGTAGTGAGGGGAAAACAACGTCTAAAAATATTTTCAGGCCACTCAAGCCTGCGTCAAAACCAGGTTTGGGAAACCATACGAGGGCGATGGTGAAGAGACCCACGAACAAAGCCATGATGAACGTCAATAAAGGTTTGCGCCTGATGTGCAAAACAATTCCCTCCAAAAGATCTCCACTTTCCTTCTACTCTATGACGGTTGTCCACGGCTTATGAAGTGTTTATCATTAAGTGATAGTATCTAGTTAGGAGTGGTCTTCGTGGATTTGACACTAAAAGCGATGCAAGAAGAGGTGGACCGCTACATAGGCCAGTTTGAAGAAGGGTATTTTCCTCCTATGTCGCTTATTGTGCGACTCACAGAAGAATTAGGGGAACTTGCCAGGGAAGTTAACCATCACTTTGGTGAAAAAAAGAAAAAAGCAATAGAGCCAGATGGCAGCATTGCACTTGAACTCGGCGATATGATGTTCGTGATCACCTGTCTTGCCAATTCACTTCATATCGATCTAGAGACTAGTCATCACCAGGTGATGGACAAGTTTCAAACCCGCGATGCCAACAGATGGACAAAAAAGCAAGAGGAAGTTGGGGTTTTGCGTGAAAAAAATTAAAGTGGCAGTGGCTGGCGCCTATGGTAAAATGGGCAGCGAAACCAGCAAAAGTGTAGCCGCCGCACCTGATTTGGAACTGGTAGCAGGCATTGTACATACGCGTCGACAAGAAGTGGAATTGCCAAATGTCCCTTATTACACGAATATCAGAGAGTGCTTAATCGACACCTCTCCTGATGTGCTCGTTGATTTTACACATGCTGAGGCTGCTAGACAAAACATCCTGACCAGCATTGAAATGGGGACTCGCCCCATCATTGGCACCACAGGATTAGAAGCGCAAGAACTTATCGACTACGATAGGCGATTGCGTGACGCTGAGATCGGCGGACTATATGCGCCTAATTTTGCAATTGGCGCACTGTTAATGATGAAGGTTGCCACGATGATCGTCCCTTTTTTAAGTGATGTGGAAATCATTGAATACCATCATCCTGGCAAGAAAGACGCACCGTCTGGCACAGCGAAAAAGACGGCAGAAAAATTATTCAATGCGATGAAGGATAAATCAGAAAAGGCTCATTTCCATCACCCTGGAAAAGCTGAATTTATCGATGGCATCCCTGTTCATAGTGTCAGATTGCCAGGTTTTATTGCACATCAGGAAGTCATTTTTGGTGGACAAGGGGAGCGACTGACGATTAGGCATGATACGATGTCGAGAGAAAGTTTCATGCCAGGCGTACTGCTTGGTATCCGCAGTATTCTAAGTGTCAATGGACTGGTGGATGGACTTGAGCATTTTCTTTTTTAAGCAAAAAGGGAGAGATGATAATGCACATTGCGCTTGTCGCACATGACGCAAAAAAAGATGAAATAGTTAATTTCGCCATCGCCTATGAGACGCTTTTTAAGCCACACGAGCTCTATGCCACTGGTACAACTGGCAAACGAATTGCCGAGGTAACTAGTCTCCAAATCCATCGCTTCCAAAGCGGTCCACTTGGTGGAGACCAACAAATTGGCGCCTTGATCGCAGAAAACCAACTGGATTTACTCATTTTTTTGCGTGATCCTCTGATGGCGCAACCACATGAGCCGGATATTATCGCATTGCTTCGTTTATGCGATGTGCATCAAGTGCCTGTAGCCACTAACCTCGCTACCGCAGAAATGCTCATTCGCGGGTTGTGGAGAGGAGACTTAAACTGGCGCAAGTTACTCGACTAATCTTGTTTCTCTAATCCTATGAAAGAAGATATGCATATGCGAATTGGTATTAGCTGTTACCCAACGCTCGGTGGGTCTGGAGCGATAGCGACTGAGCTTGGCAAAGCCTTGGCCAAAAGAGGGCATGAGGTTCATTTTATTGTTTCAGGAATCCCGTTTCGACTCGGGCTTTTTTTGGATAACATTTATATTCATGAAGTGGAACCCATGTCTTATCCGGTTTTTCGCCAAAATCCCTACGATATGGCGCTAGCCGCAAAAATGGCCGATGTGGTACGCAATTATCAACTGGATATCCTGCATGTCCATTACGCGATTCCTTATGCGGTCTGCGCTTTTTTAGCAAAGGAAATGTTAGGAGAAAAATCGGTGAAAGTCGTCACCACGCTTCATGGGACCGATGTGACCGTTTTGGCTCAGGATCCCTTATTGCGGGACGTCATTCGGCTTGGCATTGAAAAAAGCGATGCAGTGACAGCAGTTTCCGAAAGCCTGATCGAGCAAACGAATGAGCTTTTTCAAACTAAATGTCCCATTACAAAAATTTATAACTTTGTCGATCTCCACGAATTTAGGCGCATTACCAAACCATCGTGGAAAGAGAAGATCGCACCAAATGATGAAAAAATTCTGATGCACGTATCCAACTTCCGCGGTGTAAAACGCGTACCTGATGTGCTTGCTGTTTTTCATAAAGTAAGGGAACGCATACCTTCCAAATTGCTACTCGTTGGGGAGGGCCCCGATTTGGAACTGGCAAGAACGATTACGCACCAAAGAGGATTGGATCGCGATGTGTTTTTTTTAGGCAAACAGGATGAAATTGCCTCTTTATACTCGCTCGCTGATTTGTTTTTGCTGCCTTCTGAAAAAGAGAGCTTTGGTCTCGTGGCACTGGAGGCCATGGCCTGCGGCGTGCCTGTGATTGGATCGACCATTGGAGGCATTCCGGAAGTGGTGGAGCATGGGCACTCTGGGTTTTTATCCCCAGTGGGGGAAGTTGAAGACATGGCGGAAAATGCACTGCAACTGCTAAAGAATCAGGACATGTGGCAACATTTTTCCAAGGCGGCGAGAAAGCGTGCCAAACTTTTTACGTTGGATGAGCAGGTAAAAAAATACGAAGATGTCTACGAATCTTTACGATGAAAATCACATTTCCAGCCACAGAGAATTTTCAACTAGCCAAACGCCTATTACAAACGATTGAGAGAAGTGGGGAAGAGGCGTATATCGTCGGAGGGGCAGTTCGCGATACGATTTTAGAGCGACAGGTGAACGATATTGATATCGCCACTTCCGCCACGCCAGAAAAGATCATCCAACTCTTTGCGAAGACGCTGCCGACCGGAATTGCTCATGGCACGGTCAGTGTCTATGAACATGACCACTGGTTTGAGGTCACCACTTATCGCGAGGAAGGACCGTATGACGATGGCAGGCATCCCCGCTATGTTCATTTTGACACCAATCTTGTCGGAGATCTTTCCCGCAGAGATTTTACGATCAATGCCATGGCCATGGATCAAAACGGAGAACTTCGGGACCCTTTTCATGGATATGATGACCTCATGGCAAGAACGATTCGCGCCGTAGGAGACGCGAAAACCAGGTTCCAGGAAGATGGTCTTCGCGTGGCGCGCGCATTCCGGTTTGCCGCCACACATGGCTTTACTATTGCTGAATCGACCATGGTAGCGTTATCATCTTCCGCCTCATTTCTCGACAAAGTGGCCGCAGAACGAAGGCTGGAGGAGTGGAACAAGTTCCTTGGTGCACTGATGGCACCACTATGTGACCAATTACCAGACGACATCATAAGCAAATGGACCGGATGGAAAGACTTTTTGTTTTCTAGCTGTTGTCACCAAATTAGTAAAGCGGAAGGGGCCAATGACCGCCTTGCGTTGATTTTTTTATTGACGAAATTTGGTGCAGTCGTCAAGCTCGAGAGCATGATGAGGACACTTCGTTACAGTAAAAAAAATATAGACGAAGTCCAGGCGCTCGTACAGATATCACGAACTTGGCAGGTTACGTCCCCCGCTCGCATGACGATTTCATTTGGCAAAGCGTTATCAAGCTATGGAGAAAAATTGTTAGAAAGAGCAGTGCGTTTGATTGTCATTCAGGATGCCTCACTGACACTGGATGACGAATTGGCCCATGCCGCCAAATGGCTAAATGAACATCCGGTACGCACACTGAAAGATTTGGCCATTCAGGGAAGCGACCTCATACGCGACTTGTCGCTACAAGGGCCAATCATCGGAATGGCACTCGAGCACTTGTTTGATCTAGTGGCAAACGGCCAACTACCAAACACCTACGATGCTCTTTTGAAGGAAGCGAATGAATGGATCATGGAAGCAGTCATCGACGAACAAGTGATACGCAACATGTTGCAAAAAGCTCCCAAAAACCTGATGCTGTACGAATACAAGCAATTGTCATCCACGAATGACGTTGCAAGAGAAAAGATGGCAGAAGCTAAAGTGCCAATGTTAGCTGTTTTCACTGACCATCAGGAAAGTGGGAGGGGGAGACAGGGGAGGGCTTGGGTATCACCCCCAGGCAAAGGACTGGCTTTATCGGTCGCCTTTCGCCTTGAGGCGGACGATATGAATAGGCTCCAAGAGTGGCCACTTTTTGCCGCATTAACGGTTCGCTCTGCATTGTCTAGTATCGGCATAGAAAAGGCCATGATCAAGTGGCCCAACGATATTTTTATTGAGGGAAAAAAGGTTTGCGGAATCCTCACCGAAATGCGCTCGGTAGGAAAAGAAGTACACCTGGTGATCGGCATTGGCATCAATGTCAATGCGGAACTGAGCGATTTCCCAGACGATTTAAAAAGCAAAGTAACTTCACTAAAAATCACACAAATGAAATCCATCTCCATCAATATACTGACAGCTCGTCTGATCGACGAATTCTACGAGTTACTGTTAACGTATCAGGCTAAAAAAAGATTCAGCGACCAGAAAGATGAGTATGAACGCTACTGTATGACGCTTGGACAACGCATTCATGTTCGACAAGGTCACAATGCGGTGACAGGCGTTGCAACACGCATTGATGAAGAGGGGACGCTATGGATAAGCGACGATCAGGGATCGGATATTCCTATTCGAAGCGGCGAAATCATTGAAAACAGTGAGGATAGAGTATAATCGAATCCATAGAGACAAGGGAGGTGTCACCGTGGCGGATAAAAAACGTCATACCACTGTCAGTCTGAAATCCCTTTTTTCAAAAGGAGAAAAAATCGTGATGGTAACAGCCTATGATGCCGCACAGTCCAGCATCGCGGAAAAAGCCGATGTGGATGTGATCCTCGTCGGCGACTCGCTAGGTATGGTCGTGCTAGGTTATGACAATACCATTCCCGTTACCATGGAGGATATGATCCATCACGCTAAAGCAGTGAGACGAGGCGCACCAAATACCATGATGCTCGTCGATATGCCTTTTCTTAGTTATCACAAAAGCATAGAAAATACACTATCAAATGCAGGGCGGTTGATGCAGGAAGCTTTTGCGGATGGCGTCAAACTAGAAGGCGGGGAGTCCATTGCCAAACACGTCAGCGCACTGGTGGAGGCGGGAATTCCCGTTTGTGGCCATCTTGGACTGACACCGCAAAACGCACTCAACCTTGGAGGGTTTCGGGTTCAAGGCAAAGATTCAGCCACCGCGGAAAAAATCCTTCGCGATGCTACAGCAATCGTGGAAGCCGGGGCATTTATGCTTGTGCTCGAATGTGTCCCTTCAACGCTCACCAATTTTTTAAGTGAACAGTTACCAATACCGATCATTGGTATTGGCGCAGGTAGCGGCAGTGCGGGACAAGTCCTTGTGTTCCATGATCTGCTTGGTATTTATGATCGCAAGGCGCCGAAATTTGTGAAATCATATGCTGAACTTGGAACACAAGCCGTCTCCGCATTATCCGCCTATCGGGATGAAGTGAAGGAAGCTGTTTTTCCATCGCCAGCCTATAGCTATGAAGTGGGAGATCACGATTTTGTGCAACTATACGCAAAAATCAAAGGGGATACTAATCATTGATCACGATACACAGCATAGAAGAAATCCGTCTTTATGTTGAACAGGCCAAGCAGAGGGGGGAAACCATCGGCTTTGTTCCGACCATGGGTTTCTTACATGAAGGCCATGGCTCTTTGATCGACCATGCGAGAGGGGACCATCAGCAAGTCATCGTCTCTATCTTTGTCAATCCGCTGCAATTTGGGCCTAACGAAGACTTTGACAGATATCCGCGCGACTTGCCAAAGGACCAGGCTTTTTGTGAAGCAAGGGGAGTCGATGTAATTTTCGCTCCTTCGGCAAAGGTAATGTACGGTGAGGAAGGCGCGCTCACGAGAATTCACGTAGATGCGCTCGGAGACCATTTGTGCGGCGCTTCTAGGCCAGGACATTTTGACGGTGTGGCAACGGTCGTCGCGAAACTGTTCAACATTGTGCAACCCCATCGTGCTTATTTTGGAAAAAAAGACTTTCAACAGCTCAGTATCGTCAAGCGACTCGTCAAAGACCTCTCTATCCCTGTAGAAATTATCGGAGTGGATATAGTAAGGGAAGCGGACGGACTCGCGAAAAGTTCTCGAAACGCCTATTTAACACCAGAGGACCGGACTGTGGCTCCGGAATTGCAACAAACGCTGAAGCGGATACAGGCAAAAGTGGCAGAAGGCGCAAGCGACCTAGATCAATTAATGGAAGCGGAACGCTCTCGTTTAGCATCGTTTGAAAGGATTCGCATCGACTATTTGACTTGTGTCGACCTGTTACAATTACAACCCATTCACAAGCTCGATGTTGGGGAAGAGGGAGTTTGCGCCATTGCGGCCTTTGTTGGCAATACCCGCCTGATCGACAATATTCTGTTGACGAGGTAACTTCAGCACTGCATTTGCATAAAACCACTAATTACGGAAAGCCTGAATGAAAAACAGGCTGGTGTAAATATGTCGATGCATGGCATTTATGTGGAATTGCATCAAGTGTTAGATGTGATCGAAGAGCGAATGCATCAAGCAACACCTGATGAAATGGCGGTCATTCTTGATGACTTGAACGCACTCTTGGACTACCATGAAAGCATACTGGAAAACTGGCTGTATTTCGATGACCGATTAAAGCGCTTACAGGACAATTCACTTCATGAATCCCCATTTTCTGCCGACCAAGGTAATACAGAAACATGGAATACTGTACTGCCAATCGGAACATTCGAAGTGATTTCTAGCGAATGGGACAACCAGCATCTTGGCATGAATGAACAATTTCGCAAAGGGCTGGGGTTCTTTGATTTACAAATGTTCCGCGATTCGGCAAGGGAATTTGAAGAGCTTCTCAGCGATCAACCAAATTTGCAATTGGTACGATTGTTTTATGCCATTAGCATGATGGCTAGCGGCCAATTCGACAAGGCAGAAACCGAACTCAACCACCTCCTGAACACCTCGACAGACACGGCGATTCTGACGGCAACATGGGAGGCGGTGGCACAACTTTATGTTGAAAACAGGCAGTATGAGTTAGCGCGTAAGGCATTGACACGCGTCTTAGCACTACGAACCAATCATCCTGATGCCCATATCAATCTGGCTATCTGCTCGTATACGTTGGGAGATTACCGGCAAGCTGCGAATCACGCCATGCTGGCTGCGAAATTGGAACCTCATGATGAACTGGCATGGCGATTGGCAGGCGCAGCTAACCACGCTATGCGCCATTATGAGGACGCGCTTGCCGCCTATGAGCAGGCTTTATTGAACGCCCCGAAACATCCATTCATCAGAAGTGAAACGGCGCGAGTGCTGACTGTACTGTCGCGGACCTCGGAGGCATCCATCCTTTATAAAGAATTATTACAGCAACAGGAATGGGCTGCAGACGCTTATTTGGGGTTAGCTGAAATTGAACTCATGAACGCTCATTACAAAGAGGCTATTGTTTACTTAAAAAAACGTTTGTCGCTTATTCGCCATGATGCCCAGTCCATGTTGTGGCTTGGTTTTGCCTTTTATGGAGAGCGAGACCTCCATAAGGCAAACGAAATATTTCAATTGTTGCAAAAGGAAAATCCGCCCATTTCACTTCTAGCGTCAACGGGACTTGCCAGAATCGCGGCAGATTCAGAGCAAATTCAACAGGCCAAACAACATTTAAAAGTACTATTCGCTCAACATGATAAAAAATGGCATGCACATGGCCTTGCGGAATACGGGTATTTATACGCAAAACTTCATCAACCGCAATTATCCATTCTTTTTTTCAAGAAAGCGATCACACTAGATCCTAGGCAAATCGACGCAAAATCGATGCTTACCCAATTGCTACAGATGAATGGTTGACATGGAGAGGGATGTTTTGAATACTGAAATGTAACGAGATTTTTTTGTCTTGCCGGTTGGAGGAACGATTTTGCGGTATTTCATCATACATCCCCGGGTTGAAACCAACACCGAATATACTTTTACGGAACACGATGCACAGACTGACACCATCATTTCTACGATTCAAGGCACTTTTGATGACGTGTATCCCATTTTTTTGAAAGATTATCACAACGATCCGATTTTTATCAACCAAATTAGAAGCAAGCTATTGATGGATGAGTTAGTC
Organism: Bacillota bacterium; assembly: GCA_021799325.1. Taxonomy (GTDB): domain Bacteria; phylum Bacillota; class Bacilli; order Alicyclobacillales; family SLC66; genus JAJZCL01. Next base: position 9,202 of record JAJZAS010000006.1, read on the forward strand.
GAAGAATTGGGATATCTACCTATCGAGGAAAGGCTATTTATCGATGTGTCACGGCTTTCTCACATTCTTTTACCAAAGAAATCTTCAAAGAGAACTACAGAATCAACTGAGGAGCCTTTAGTCAGTCAAATTTCCGCGCTGTTATCGATCATCGCATCACTTCCGCTGATCACGTTGCAAGTGATGGCAGACGCCTATGCAGATTGGATAGCGCTTCAAGCCATTCTCAATGAGTGGATCCTGCTTCGTATGAAAGAGGAAGGTGCTCGGGAAAAACAAGTAACCGTGGTGCACGAACTTGCTTTTCAACCTGTAGTTCAGTTTGAGACATCGATTGAACCGATGGATGATGATACATTTAATGAAGATTTCGGCAATTTTGCAGATAAGTGTACTCATTTTTTCACCGAACAAACCCATCGAATGTTGGGACTCACTTTCGAGGACCGTCCAGGACAACTGCAGATGATGAAAAAGGTGGCCCAAGCTTTATCAGACGACTTACTTTTAGTGATCGAAGCCGGGACGGGAACAGGAAAATCGCTGGCTTATTTGTTGCCAAGCGCGCTATTTGCAATGGCCACGGGAGAAAAAGTGCTGGTTGCCACCCACACCACTGCACTGCAGGAGCAGTTGCGCAAAAAAGACATCCCCATTCTTCTATCGATGCTGGATGAACCACTGAATGTGGCCATTCTCAAAGGTAGGAATCATTATTTATGCATGAGAAAACTGGCAAGATACATGCGTTCCTCTAGTGATCTCACAAGGGTAGAACGTGATTTTATGTTTAAGCTTGCCGTTTGGATCAGTGAGACGGAATCCGGCGATCGAGAGGAAATTTCGTTAACTGGAAATGAATTGGAATCGTGGCGGTTGGTGCAAAGTGAGACAGAAACATGCCTCAACAAAAAATGTCCTTTTTTCAGGTATTGCTATTACTTCTCAGCACGACAAAAAGCGGCTGAAGCGCATATTGTCCTTGCGAACCATTCCCTTATTCTGTCCGACCTTGCAGCAGATCACAGAATCTTGCCGAATTACCGTCATCTTGTGATTGACGAGGCTCATCACCTAGAGGATCAGGCGACCAAACAATTTGGCGCAGAAATCACTCAATTTGAGTTGCAAAAAATATTGGATCGAGTGGCGGGAAGCAGGGGAATGCTCCCTGATTTGCATCGCAGTCTTGTCATGTACAATGCCTCTCAACAAGGCCAATTGCAACGGTTGCAGGTTCAGGTGGAACAATTGCATCGCATCACTTTACAAGCGACAGAAGACATGAAAACGTTCTGGACTATTCTTGGTTCATGGCTCAAGCATCATCATAGGAAATCAGAAATACGCATTACCAAGCAGATGGTAGAGGAAATTTCCTATCAAGAATTAAAGGACGCCACCAATTGGCTTTCACAAACTAGAAAACAATTGGCGCAAAGTCACACTGAATTTGAGCGACTCCGAATGGACCTTGATACGGAAGATCCCATGTATGATCGGCTCGAGGAACTTTCGGGGCGAATCAAAGAATTGATATTCGGCCAACAAATTTGTGTGGACGTCGTCCTCGCACAACTCGCTGAATCGGACTATGTTGGATGGGTCACAAAAAGAGATGCAGGGGACGCCTATTCGCTTCATCTGGCACCTTTATCTGTTGCAAAAATTTTAAAACAAGAACTTTTTGAAGACAAATCCAGCGTCATTCTCACCTCTGCCACGCTGGCTGTCGCAGGTACATTTCAATACCTGGAGGATCGCACAGGGCTTGCCTTGCTAAAAGATACGGGCAGAGTGGCAGAAGCTCAGGTGGCATCGCCTTTTTCTTATCGCGAACAGGCATTGCTTTGTGTTCCGTCTGACATGCCTGACGTGAGGGACGAACCCCACTTTTCGGAAGCTGTCGCCGCATCGATCATCAAAATCTCTACCCTGACCAAAGGGAGAACAATGGCTCTCTTCACGTCCCGCTTGATGCTAAGAGAAGTGCATGAGCGCTTGGAGCAACCACTGAAAGAATTGGGGATCACCACGCTGGCACAGGGAATTCACGATCACCGCAGAACGTTATTACTGGAGCAGTTTAAGTCGTCTACTCCCACCGTGCTGCTCGGTTTGGACAGCTTTTGGGAAGGGGTGGATGTGCAAGGCGAGGCATTAACCAGTTTGATTATTGTCAAATTGCCATTTCCCGTCCCATCTCATCCCATCATCGAAGCGAGAAGCGAACTGATAAGGCAAAATGGCAAACAACCTTTTCGAGAATACAGCATCCCACAAGCCGTCATCCGGTTCACACAGGGATTTGGAAGATTGATTCGCGCACAATCCGACCGTGGCGTTATTTTTGTGCTGGACAAACGCATCGTCACCGAACGTTATGGCAGACTTTTTCTTGAATCAATCCCTAATGTCCCTTTATTTAATCAATCATTGGAAACCATTTATGAACAAGCCGAAAAATTTATTTAAACTTCAGACATATTAAAAAGGTATAATCAAATAAACTGATAGACTAGTGCAGGGGGGATTTGCTTGTTAGGTAAGGAACCAAAGATCTCAAATTCTGTTATCCGTAGATTGCCCATTTATCTGCGACTGATGCAATTGCTGAAGGTTCAGGGAATCACCACCATATCATCGCAAGACATGGGAGTTCGACTTGACATGAACCCTGCCCAGATTCGAAAAGACCTCGCGTATTTTGGTGAATTTGGGAGAAAAGGCGTTGGGTACGAGGTCGAATACCTAGAGCGAAAACTTCGCCAGATACTGAACTTGGATAGGCAAATTAACGTGGCCTTGATTGGCGCCGGCCACCTAGGTATTGCCTTATCGAATTATGCCCGCTTTCAAAGTGAAAGGATATCGATTGCAGGATTGTTTGATGCAGACCCTAATAAAATTGGTTTAACAGTAGGTTCACTAGTAGTTCAGAATTTTTCTGAATTGACCGATACGGTGCAAACAAAAAATATACAAATGGGAATTATAGCAGTACCCGCAATTGCGGCTCAAGATGTATGCGATGCACTGATTAGCGCGGGAGTTAAAATCATCCTCAACTTTGCGCCGATCAACTTGCGCGTCCCTAAAGAAGTAGTACTGAGAAATACGGATTTCACCACTGAATTGCAATCGTTGGCTTTTTATATCGATGAATGAGGAGCCATATGGTACAATTTTCGTGTCACATTAATTTTACCTGTCAAAGGGAACACTGAGAGGAAGAAAGCGATGCAAAACGCGGAATTTGCGGTGATTGGCGGTACAGGAGTATACGATCCCGCATTACTTGAATCGGCTGAAGAAATCACCATCGAAACCCCTTACGGACTGGCTTATGCGACAGTTGGCGCCTATAAAGGCAAGCGGATTGCCTTCATGCCGCGGCACGGGAAAGAACACAATGTCCCCCCACATCAAATTAACTATAAAGCGAACATTCAAGCTCTTTATCAGTTAGGCGTAAAGAAAATATTCACTACGGCAGCGGTGGGGAGCATGCGTTTGTCGATGCCTCCAGGCTCACTCGTGATCATTGACCAATTCCTCGATTTTACCAAAAGCCGCCCCACCACTTTTTATGAAAATGGAGAAAGAGTGGCACACGTAGATATGACAGATCCTTATTGTGTCGATTTACGACATCACCTACAAAAGACGGCTAAAGATATAGGCATTCCGGTGGTTTTTGGCGGCACCTACGCGTGCGCTGAAGGACCGCGGTTTGAAACTCCCGCAGAGATCGGCATGTATGAGCGTTTGGGAGGGGACGTGGTAGGCATGACCAGCGTCCCGGAAACTGTGCTGGCCAAAGAGCGGGGAATGTGTTATGCCACTGTGGCCATGGTGACCAATTTTAGCGCAGGGATGACAGCAAGCCCTCTCAGTCACCAAGAAGTGCTAGATGAAATGGCGAAAAATGTGCATCTGGTTCGCAAGCTCTTTTTTGAGGCTATTGCCACACTAGGTACAGAACAGACATGCCATTGCCAATCGGCAATTGGAGTGATTTAAGGACAGGAGACATACCAAATGCGCAGGCTGATTCATTCGCTTTCTTTTTTAAACGAGCATGGCGGTAATATCTTAAATGGTTATCTAATCACCAATGATGATCGGATTGAGGAATTGTCGGGGGGAGTATGCCCTCACGATACGGCTTTTTTTGATGAAGTGATAGATGGTACGAACCGTTTGCTGTTGCCGGGTTTTGTGAATACGCATGGCCATGCAGCAATGTCACTGCTTAGAGGTTTTGCTGATGATCTGCCGCTTCAATCATGGCTAAGCGACCTGATCTGGCCAGCAGAAGACCTTTTAACTCCCGATGACATATACCTTGGCACACAACTTGCCATGTTGGAAATGATCGAAACCGGCACCACCACTTTTACAGATATGTATTTTCATATGGACCGGGTGGCAGATGCGGTCATCCAATCTGGCATGCGTGCGGTGCTTGGCAGAGGACTTGTGGCAGTGGGGGATGGAGGCGACAAATCTCTTGCAGAAAGTGAGGCCTTTATCCGAGATTATCACCTGGCGGGTAATGGGCGGGTTCACACCAATCTCGCTCCACATGCACCCTATACCTGCTCAGCAGATTACCTTAAAAAAGTGATGAATGTCGCAGATAAATTGCAGTTACCTATTCAAATTCATGTTTCTGAGTCAAAAAGCGAAGTCGAGGATTCCTATAAGCAATATGGCGTTTCCCCGGTAAAATGGCTGGCTGATCTGGGAGTATTCCATTTTCCGGTAGTGGCAGCCCATTGTGTTCACATTAGTGATGAGGATATCAACCTATTGCAGAAGCACCGCGTACATGTAGCGCATAATCCTGGCAGCAACCTCAAATTAGGGAGCGGGATCGCCCCGCTCATTGCCATGTTAGATGCAGGAATTCAAGTGGGTATAGGAACAGATGGAGCATCCAGCAATAATAAACTCGACATGTTTGACGAAATGCGACTCGCGGCACTGATCCACAAAGGACATAATTTGCAGGCTACTGCCATTGACGCGCAAACGGCACTTGGTCTTGTCACCGAACAGGGGGCAAAGACGCTGTTCTTGGATGCAGAACTAGGGAAACTCACTCCAGGATCGCCAGCTGATTTTCAATTAGTGGATATATCCGGTCCAAGGTATTATCCGCGACACAGTCTGTTGTCGCATGCCGTGTACAGTTCTCATGGTGGTGATGTCACTGACGTATTTGTGGCTGGCACCCCTCTGCTGCGAAACCGTGAGCACGTTACACTCGACAAAGAGAAAATACTGTCTGCTGCAAGCCGTATTGGGGCAAAATTCCAGCCGATAAAAGATCGGTACGAAAGTCAAAATAAGCGATAGGACGAGCGATAATAACTCATTGAGTGTTGCAAATGATTACTGCTTGTCTCTTCAAACACCCACATGGGAATTATCGGGATATTCTCGATTTCCTTTTGTGACGTCTGTTGATTCATTGAGGTCACCCCCTCAGTCGATATTTTGACCGATAACGTCAACATGCATGTGAAAAATTAATGTAAAGAAAGGGTTTCTGCTCGTGCGTATTTTATTGACAAATGATGATGGCATTCATGCTCCGGGTCTTTTTGCGCTGGCAACGCATCTCGCTCAGATAGCGGAGGTAACGGTAGTGGCCCCCGAACGACAACAAAGTGCCACCAGCCATTCCATCACTTTGCATAAACCGTTACATGTCAACCCCGTAAAGTGGGGGGACTCGATCACTGTGTACCAAGTCAATGGCACACCTGCTGATTGTGTGAAAATTGCGCTTGGCGTATTGTGCGAAGAGGCTCCGGATATCGTCCTCAGCGGCATTAACAGCGGGGCAAATCTGGGGTCTGACATCATTTATTCTGGAACTGCGTCCGCCGCTGCAGAAGCGGCACTGCAAGGCAAGCAGTCGATTGCCTGTTCACTCACCAAGCCTCCTTATGATTTTTCTGCATCAGTGGAAATCATGTCGACGATTATTCGTACGGTGATGCAGAAAAAAATACCTGAGCAAACATATCTTAACGTAAATATACCCCCAGGCAAGATCGATCAGATCAAGGGTATTAGAGTCACGCAAACTGGTGTTAGAACCTATCGAAATTTATACGAAAAACGAATCGATCCACTCGGGCGAGCCTACTATTGGCAGGCAGGGGAACTGGTGGATACGGAAAATGCTCCAGATACGGATATTGTGGCAGTCAACGAAGGTTACGTGAGTGTCACGCCAATCCAGTTCCATTTTACAAATCCAATACACCTTGCTACACTAAAAACGTGGAATTTTGAAGACTGACAGGAGCCTATAAAGATGAATGACGGACTCGCAGTGATGGCTACCATTGATGTGCAAGCGACTGAAGATATGTATTTGTTGGTTGATTTTCTAAATCGCAATCTGAAAGACAAAGAGATAGTATTTGGCCTGTCCAAGTCTCACGAGGATGGCCATTATACGATTACACTTTATAAAACTAATTAATGAAAAAGCGATTTTTTTTAGTCACCTCGAGTATCCTCGTCATTCTCATTTGCGCTGTTATATTACTTGTCATTTGGTTGTTTCCTCTGCTTTCTTCACCTGACACCTATAACGCCAGCGCAGCACTTAGTGCACTTAATCGCACGGCGATGAGCAAAGTGGAACAGGTCAATGTTTTCACCGGAGGGCAGTTGGAGCGTTCTATAGAAGGAATTGACTCAGTTGGCAGACAGATGTATGTGTTTCAAGCTGGCAATCAATTGTTTACTGAATATAAGAATCAAACCATTTCGGAAAGTCGAGCCAAGCGAATCGTTGAGCATGGCAAACTGCCGATTCGAGCAATCATTAGTGCTGAACCTGGTATATTTAAGTTAACTGCTTCAGCAAAATATTCGAATAGTTTGAGATTGGTATGGGAAATTACCGCTAAATTAACCAATGGGGAATACCTATTCTCCTATCTAGATTTGCGCACCGGGCAGATTTTATATCAGTTTACCACTGCTCGAACGGTCAATCTCAGTCCACAAGTTAGCGGAAAATTTTAAGTTTATTTTGGTCAACATGTTTCATATTGGTTGATTGTTTTTACTGACTCCTCTTTTAAGAAATGGTATACTTTAATTCAGAGATAAGGGAGGAGGAACAACAGCATGTCAAGAATTCGCCTTCTTCCTACCATCAGCGGGTTGATTTTAACCTTTATTTTGCTGTTTGGTGGCTATCAAGTGTATCGCAACATGGAAGTGGTCCAACCTCTGCAAACTGAACTCAAGCAAATCCACGCTGTCACCAGTGCACGAGTAGTAACGATCGCCCAAAATCCCACTGTGATCGTCAATCTGGGAAAAATCAGCGATTTGCAGTCTACCTATTCACAGATTCAGAACGTAATTGCCAACTCGATGGGTGGCGCTGTTCCAATTGTCATCAGCGACAAGCGCTCCGCAGCTTTAAAAGATTCCTATGAAGCCATGCAGCCCATCCTTTTTCAAGGTATCGCACATGGCAACTATGTCAGCATGATTAACGAATTTGAAAAGGCATGTCAGGATCGTCATATTGAATGCAAAGTATCCATGAACAGTCAGGATATTTTTGTTCAATTGATGCAAAAAAATGCCTATCTTTATGATATTGTCCCCTATTCCATTAAAAGTTCGGGGGTGAATTCGTAATGAAGGAATGGCTGCTTGGCGCATCGATCGCCATTGTCATATTTCTGGCAGTATTGGGGCTCAACGTGTTGCCTCTTTTGGTCCTTGTCGGCTTAGGCTTTATTTTGTATACGCTCGTCGACAAACGGCAGTTAATCCAGACTGGTTCCAAAGAGACAGCGGTAAAACACGCGGTCAATTTTGATCATATTGGAGGCCAGGACACAGCGAAACGCGAATTAATGGAAGCCCTTGACTTCCTTCGTTATCGCGATAAGATTCGCAGCCTTGGGATTCGCCCTCTAAAGGGTATACTGCTTACAGGGCCTCCTGGTACAGGCAAGACCATGATGGCAAAAGCGGCGGCAACGTACACTGATTCGTCGTTTGTGTCAGCTTCAGGCAGTGAATTTGTGGAGATGTATGTAGGTGTTGGTGCACAGAGGGTTCGCGAACTCTTCCGAAAAGCCAGACAATCGGCAAGGAAGGAAGGCAAAGACAGCGCGATTATTTTTGTTGACGAAATCGATGTG
>JAJZAS010000227.1 GCA_021799325.1 Bacillota bacterium
TTGTTCTTGATCTCGTTGAAGTCGCCATAGTACGCATCGGTAATTCTAGGCGGTATGTCGCCTTTGCTGATGCGATCCACATATTCTGCCGTCACGTTGATCGGTCCCACAAACGCGTCGATCATTTCATTCACGCCGCCCACCAATTTCGACCAGTCTCCTTGGTATGCAGCCGCATTGCCTCGGGTATCCAATTTTCCTTCACGAGTGGCTTGGATCAAGACAGTCATTTCTTGGAACAATGCCTGCAAAGTCCCCACTACACTTTTCAAACTTTGTCCCAATATGTCTTTATCCGAAAGCACATGAATATTTGTTTGCATATCACCAGCAGCGATACGTTGAGCGGCCAGCGCTTGACCCTTGATAGATTCTTTCATCGTATTTAATGCTTGGGATAATTGACCAATTTCATCATTACTGTTAGCATTAATTGCTACATCCAAATCGCCCAATGACAAATTTTCAGCTATTTTAATCATATTTTTCAATGGCTTTACAATTTGACTAGCAATCAACCATCCTACGATAACAGTTAAAACAATTATCAAAATAATACCAATAATAGAAACGGTGGTAACTTGAGATACTTTTGAAGCTACTGCATCATGAATCGAGGTAGTAATCAGCACACCGATAACAATCAGGGCAATCACCAGAATGCCCATAAACCCTGCCATAATCTTTGTTCGTATGGACTTCATCTTAATACCTCCTTGTATGGGGCTAATTCTTGCAACAGATCATTTGATAGGAAGAACGCAACACCTCCATGACATGCTCATGACAAGGTTCTCCATGACCGAAATAAATCGTCTGAATGTCCAAATTGCACAACCGCCAGAACGTTCTGATGAAAGTTTCGTCATAATCACTACCTGGTGACGTGATAATAAGTGGGGTATCACCAGCAAATAACACCTTGTTATCTTCGTCATACAAAAGAATGGAGTCCGTGCTATGCCCTGGCATATGAATCACCGCCAAGTTCCCATCACCAGCCTTGATCCTCTCTCCATCCATCAGCACACGATCCACACCCTCAAGCGTTGACGAGAAAGCCAGAATCGTAGGGTTATATGCCTCTTTCAAAACCTTGATCATTCCGGTGTGATCATAGTGTGCATGGGTCAAGATCACCTGTTCCACTTTTCTTTTTCCCACTCCGGTCGAAGCTTCCTGTAATCGTTGAATAATTCTAGGATCACGACCTGCGTCGATTAGCGTATTCACGTCAGACAACGCATTCCAGGTTCCGGTCAACAAATATACATTTGAAGTGTAAACTGGGCTATTCTCTGTTAAATTGATGATTTTCATCTTTATCAATCCAATTCAGGCTTTGAAAGAAAGAGCAAGCTAGATTTTTTGAAACAGTTGCGCCTGTGAAACCACTTGAACAAATGAATCCTTTAGTTCTTCGGGGAGCTTCTGTGTCTGTTCCACTGCCAAAAATCCACCAACTGATAATGCCTGATGAAACATTCGAATCACCTGAACGCGCTCCTGCTGCGAAAAATGCAAAAGAACATTTTTACAAAGGATCAAGTCGAATTGCTCTGCAGGTGGTTGCAAGGAAAGCAAATCATGACGGAGAAAATGAACAACCTTGCGTATTTCCTCCGAAATTTGATACATTTCACGAGAATCATCTGCTGCAAAATACTTGGCTAAAACTTCCTCTGGAATCCGTTCTACCTGATCCCTTGGGTAACGACCTTCCGCAATAATCTCTGAAAATTGCTGGCTCTGGTCAATATCTGTAGCCATTATGCTAATATTCCGGAAATACATGTAACCTACGTTTTCCCTTAGCAAGATAGCGAGGGAATATGGTTCCGGTCCCATTGCACATCCCGCGTCCCAAATTCGGATCCGTTGTCGGGAGCGAAGCGATGGCAACGCATGATCGCGAATCATCTCTAATGTTTGCATGTCACGAAAGAAATAAGTAAATGCCATTTCCATCACCATTCTATGAATTGCCGTTTACTTGAAAAATCAAATAATCCCCTCAAGTGTTTCCAGATCATCATCTGACAACATCTTTTCACAATCCAACAGGAGTTTCACGTCACTGCCGACTTTGCCGATCCCCTTGATGTAACGATTCCCGCCACGGTTCAAATCTGGCGGAGGTACAATTTCTTCGTCCGGTATTGATAGCACCTCTGACACACTATCTACAATCAATCCGATGGAAATATCCTGGATATCGATCACGATGACGCAAGTCCGATCGTTGTATTCAACTAAGCTTTTGTGGAAACGGGCTCTTGCATCCATCAGCGGAATAATCTTGCCGCGCAAATTGATGATCCCGCGAATGTAATCTGGCATTTCTGGTACTTCTGTGATCGGTTGTAGCTTGATAATCTCCGTCACATACTGGATCTCAAGGCCGTAAAACTCCTGACCTAGCGAAAACGTAAGGTACTTGCCTTTTTGCGTATCTTCTTCTGATTCGACGATTTCATCCAGCGGAGCGTTTGCCATACCCATTCTCCTTTCTGTTAAAAATAGAATACAAAAAGCGACCATTCATAGCGTGAACGGTCGCACTGCTGATTCAAAGTCAAAACAATCGTTGCAACCCGGCGATCGTAGAATCCACAGTAGAATCTTTAGACCCGTAGCTTTGCGTCCCGCCATTTCTAGCGGTTTGCCCGTTCGACAAACTATTTAATAAATTTTACAAAAAAGAGAGAAAAAAATTAAAATATGTCGGTTATTGAGTTCATATTATATTACGTCACCTAATCTATTAAGTTTCATTAAGACCAGTACAAACAGACTATCCAGGCTAAAAAGAACAATCATATGCCATAGGCGTCTCCATAATGGCCTTGATTCCCAGCAGATCGTTAGTCTTACCAAGCGCCCACATCAATTTTGGAATAATCGCTTCCGTATTCATGTCTTTTGAGATGATGATCTTGGGATTTTGTGCCACCCTTCGCCCCACTTCATAGAGGCTTAAATCCTCCCCCTCCTGAAGACATTGTGTCGTCACGACCACAGCCACCCCTTTTTCGACAAGCGCCTCAATAGCGGGCACCAGGTCTCGGCCCAACGCA
>JAJZAS010000228.1 GCA_021799325.1 Bacillota bacterium
CGCTGGGACTGTTTGCATTGCGTTTTGCACCTTTCGTGCCGTATCATGCACTGAACTACGTGGCTGGCCTGTTGGATGTCAAGTTGTGGCCATTTATCTGGACTACAGCCCTTGGCATTGTTCCCTTTGATTTGGCGATGGGCGGATTGTTCTTCGGTATCAGCAAAGGGCTGGTGGTATGGCTTGCGTTTGGTCTATTTGCCATGGCGGTATTAGTGGTATTTGGGTTTATATTCCGAAAAAAATGGTTTGGTGCGTTTTTTGCGAATCCTCCTGTGGAGGAAAAGGCTACTGGGGTTACGATGGAGGACAAAAAAGCGCCGGCTTTACGCCGCGACTAGTAAATGAATTACCGTTTTCTGGATTAATTTTTCGTGAAAAAGCTTCTCATGATTTCTTGCCATTGCATGGCTTTCTGGACATTTTCCGGGGTCACGTATTTTAGTGCTTTCTTTACAGGTTCAACAGGCAACGGGGCAGACATCATGGCGGGGGGCTGCTGTTTTCGCACAGGCTGGCGATGTTGAGCCCTGGATGACGCTGCGGATGGCATGCTTCTATGAGGGGTGGCCGTTGGTTGTTCCTTATTCATCGACACCCTGCGCTTTACTCCGTTTTGCACCAACTTGCTGAGCGATTGCGTGGATTGGTGGTTGATGATATCAAGCGCCAGCGTGCTTGCTTTGAGGATTGTTTTGATTTGCATAACGCATCCTTCCCATCTTTTCTTTATGATACATAGCCTATTCACCATGATTAATAAAGCAACGGACAAACGTGGAGTGAGAATGGGTGACACCCTCTCGCGAGAAACGGTGATTTTCGATATACTTTGATGGCTGACGTGATTTCAGGGGGGTGATGTGATGAAAGCAGTAGTGACCGGAGGAACGGGATTTATTGGCTCCCATGTGGTCGACTTGTTGCAAAAAAAAGGCTATCAAGTAGCAGTCATTGACATTCAACCACCAGGGGTGTTTTGGAAAGTCCCTACGGGAGTAGAGGTTCTGGAGATGGACGTGGCTACAGAGGAATGCGAGGAGTTTATTGCCTCCTATCAACCTGACGCGATTTTTCACCTGGCTGCGCGCGCATCCGTGATTGAGTCTATACATAACCCGCATGAAGATGCGAGAACGACGATCGATGGCATGCTTCGAGTGCTGGAGGGAGCACGAAGAGCAAACTCAAAAAAAGTGGTGTTTTCTTCAACGGCTGCCGTTTATGGCAATCCGAGTGTGGCGATGCCGATAGGTGAAGAGACCATGATAGGTCCCATTTCCCCGTATGGGTCATCGAAACTGGCCGCGGAATACTATTTGCGGGTATATCGCGAATTGTATGGCATTGATTATGCTATCCTGCGTTACGCGAATGTGTACGGTCCTCGCCAAGGCATATCCGGTGAAGGCGGAGTGATCGCTATTTTTTCCAAGGCGGCGATACAGGGCAAGACGCTTCGTTTATTTGGCGATGGTGGGCATACGAGAGATTATATTTATGTGGCTGACGTGGCGAGAGCGAATTTGCTCGCGGCAGAAAAGGACGGCAGTTTTGTGCTGAATATCAGCACCGGGACTGAAACAAGCAACCGTGAATTGATTGATTACATTCAGGCTGTAGCGGGACATGCGCTTGATGTCAGTCAGGAGCCAGAGCGTCCGGGAGATATCAGACGTAGTGCTCTCGCGCCTGCTAACGCCTTATCGACGATCGGATTTAAGGCGGTGACAGGCATTCGCGCGGGGCTTGAAGAGACGTACCGATGGATGAGAGATTGGGTCCATCATGTCTAAAAATGTGCGCACGTGAAAGTTGACAGTAATTGCAATACTGCACTATAATCGTGAATGATACGCAATTCTTTTACGTTGCAGGTGGGATTCCTCCTGTATTGTCGGCGGAGGGAGGGAAAATATCATGTCAGAGATCAAGGTTCGCAAGAATGAATCCCTGGATTCTGCGTTGCGGCGGTTTAAGCGCGCAACCGCAAAAGACGGCATCCTCGCCGAGGTGAAAAAACGGAGACAGTATGACAAACCAAGCGTGGCTCGCAAGAAGAAATCCGAGGCTGCCCGCAAACGGAAAAAATACTAAAGCTTGATTGGGAAAAGGGTGACGACCGCGTGACTTTGGCGGATCGCTTGGCTGAAGATCTGAAGCAGGCGATGAGAGACAAGGATAAGGTTCGTTTATCAGTGTTAAGGCTTGTCAAGGCAGCCGTTAGAAATGCGGAAATTGACAGGCGTGTCACACTGGGGGAAGAGGAAATCATCGGCGTTTTGCGCAGGGAAGTAAAGCAACGCAAGGAATCGTTGCTTGCCATCGAAGGCGCGGGTCGTGATGATCTTGTCGCAGAATTGAACGAGGAAATCAGTATCCTTGAGGAGTATTTGCCTCAATCGCTCACAGAAGAACAAATTCAGGCCATTGTTCGGGATGTCGTTCAGGAAGTGGGCGCTGTGTCCAAAGCAGATATGGGCAAAGTGATGCCTGTTGTCATGAAACAAATTGGCGGACAGGCTGAAGGACGCACCGTCAATCGCATTGTACAGGAAGTTTTGTCAACTTTATAGTGTTGATGACTTGCATGAGAAAGTGACTCGTACCTACGGGTCGCTTTTTTATTTGCGTATAAGTGGGTGTCGGGAAGCATACATGTTTCTAAAGAGGGGGGGTGCCCTTGAGACCAACAGTTCGAAAATGGGCGCAACGGATGGCACAGGAATGGCTTGAGGTACCCTCCAGTACCATCGGTGCTACGTCCCGCGTGGTGATTTTGGCGATGAACCAGGCGGTAATAGAGAATTTTCATGAATTGCTGACATTCTCCCAACAACAGGTTCGCATCCGCGTGAAGGATGGGATGATAGCGATTCTCGGTCATGACCTTGTCATTCGATCGGTAGTGCCTGAAGAATTGGTCGTGGAAGGCGAAATTTCACAAATACACTTTTCACCAGGTTCATAGGGTTGTGGGACGAGGAGGGAGCGAATGGCTTTTTTTCGCTTATCCGAATGGATCAAAGGGTATGTGGAAATAGAAGTCTGGAATGATGAAGA
>JAJZAS010000229.1 GCA_021799325.1 Bacillota bacterium
CGCTGCAAATGGCCAAGTACCGTCACGCGCACTTCCCAACCGGTGGCAAGGCGAATCTGCTCGCCGATCTTCATGCCTTTTGCTACTCCTTCTGCGACAAGAATGATACTGTGGCGTTTGCCTCGTTCCTGACCTCTGCGCAACTTATCGAGCACGTTCTCCATATCAAATGGAGATTCAGGTATCAGAATCGACTCTGCCCCACCAGCAAGACCTGCAATCATCGCGATATCCCCTGCATCCCTACCCATCACTTCAATCACATAGGTGCGCTCATGCGAAGTGGCCGTATCGCGAATTTTGTCGATGGCGTCAATGACCGTATTCACTGCTGTATCAAAGCCTATCGTATAATCAGTTCCCGCAATGTCATTGTCTATCGTTCCCGGAATTCCTATCGTATGTACGCCAAGATGCGATAATTCTCTGGCTCCGCGAAATGAACCGTCACCGCCAATCACCACCAATCCGTCAATCCCGAATTGTCGCAGGTTTTCAACTGCCTTTGCGCGTCCCTCCGGCGTTTTGAATTCATCGCTACGCGCAGTAAACAATTTGGTCCCGCCGCGTTGAATGATGTCTGCCACTGAACTAAGATCCATCACATTCATTTCGCCGCGAATCAGTCCTGCGTATCCGTGCAGGATCCCGTAAACTTCAAGACCGTGAAAAACGCCTTTCCTCACGACCGCACGTATGGCAGCGTTCATTCCAGGCGCGTCACCACCACTAGTTAACACGCCAATTCTTTGCACCGCATTGCCATCCCCCATCCGCCTCATCCTCCCTCACCATATCGGTAGTAGTCGATCTTTTTACCCACCTTGGACAAATAATGTCCCACTAGGATAAAAACCAACGAACCGAGTTTTGACCTAATAATTCGCCAAAACTCGCTTCGTTCCTGCCTCATTGCGCCATTACAAATTGTCTTCGGAAAAAACGCCCATTTTGCGATACTTTTCATAGCGAAGAGCCGGAAGTTCATCATAATGATACGTCATCAACTCTTGAAAAGAGCTGGCGACCGACTGCTTCACCGTTGCGATCATCTGCGCCGGATTGCGATGCGCACCAGCAAAAGGCTCTTGGATGATTTCGTCAATAATGTGGAAACGGTACAGATCCTGCGCGGTAATGCCCATGCTGTCAGCGGCTCTTTGGCCTTGTGTGGCATCTTTCCACAAAATAGCTGCTGCAGATTCCGGCGCAATCACCGAGTACCATGCATGCTCTAGCATCAGCACCTTGTCCCCTACGCCAAGCCCCAGCGCTCCGCCGCTTCCGCCTTCTCCAGTAACGACGACGACAATAGGTATCTTCAGCGCCGCCATTTCAATTAAGTTGCGGGCAATCGCCTCACCTTGTCCCCGCTCTTCCGCCCCCGGCCCTGGGTAGGCACCCGCTGTATCAATAAAACAAAGCAGGGGACGACGAAATTTTTCCGCTTGCTTCATGAGGCGAAGCGCTTTGCGGTAACCTTCGGGATGGGCCATGCCAAAGTTGCGGTAAAGATTGTCTTTGGTGCCTTTGCCTTTTTGTGTACCCACCACCGTGATGGGGTACCCGTCAAAGCGGGCGATTCCCCCAACGACCGCTGGATCTTCGCGAAAATTGCGATCCCCGTGCATCTCTACAAAATCATCGCTGATGCCAAGAATATAATCGAGCGTAGTGGGGCGATCCGGGTGACGCGCGATCTGCACTTTTTGCCATGGCGTCAACTCTTTATAAATCGTCTCCGCCAGAAGCTGCGCTTTATTTTCGAGCGTGGTCACTTCCGTACTCATATCGATGCCTTTTTCTTCCGTGAATTTCTTCAGTTCCTCAATTTTGTCGCGAAGTTCAATCAGGGGTTTTTCAAACGGTAGATCGACAGCCATTACAGACTCCCTCCCTGCGCGTGTAGTGACAGCACCGTAGCAAGCAGTGGTTTCAACTCTTTGCGATGCACCACCTGATCCAACATCCCGTGTTCCAGCACAAATTCCGCTGTCTGGAATTCGTCCGGCAACTTTTGCCGGATCATCGGTTCAATCACCCTGCGTCCGGCAAAACCGATGATGGCTCCAGGCTCAGACAAATTCAGGTCTCCCTGCATGGCAAAGCTCGCCGTCACCCCACCCGTGGTGGGATTGGTCAACACCGAGATATACAATAGTCGTTTTTCCGCCAACCTCGCAAGCGCCGCGGACACTTTTGCCATCTGCATTAAGGAAAAAATTCCTTCCTGCATCCGTGCGCCACCGGACACGGAGAAAATGATCATTGGGCAATTCAACTCGACCGCCTGTTCCACCGCACGAGTCAATTTTTCCCCGACTACCGACCCCATGCTGCCCATGATAAAATTCGCATCCATCACGGCCACGACCACAGGATACCCCGCTATCGTGCCAGAACCGGTGAGAACCCCTTCCTGCATGCCGGTAGATTCTTGCACTTTTTCGAGCTTTTCCAAATAACCCGGAAATTCAAGCGGGTTCTCTGTGCGAATACGGTCGTTAAACGCCTGGAATGAACCTTCATCCAGCGTTGCCTGAATACGCTCCTCTGCCGTCATCGTAAAGTGATAGCCACAATGCGGACATGTCTTCAAATGCTTCTCCAGCTCTTTGGAGAGTAGAATTTCACCGCATCGTTTGCACTTGTTCATCAGCCCTTCGGGGACTTTGTCCCGCGAGGTGGGTTGAGGAGTGATGGTCGCGTAACGCTTCTTTTTGGGAAACAGATCCTTTAGCACTCAGACACCTCAAATTTTTTCCATATCAAAGCATTGAAGTCGAACTTTCACAATCAGGACCATCTTAACATGCGATGTCATACACGGCAACAAAGGGCTATTCCTTTGCGTTCGTAAGTTGGCGTGTGTGTTCGGCCACTTGTCCCGGCTTTACCCGAACTCTAGCCACACCGCTGTTCATCGCCGCCATTGCCACCGCTTCCGCCACATTCGGCGCGACACGCGGGTCAAATGGCTTGGGTATCACGTACTCAGGATTCAATTCTTCCTCTGTTACGAGGCTGGCAATCGCCCTTGCCGCAGCAATCTTC
>JAJZAS010000007.1 GCA_021799325.1 Bacillota bacterium
CCTTAGCTCAGCTGGATAGAGCGTTTGACTACGAATCAAAAGGTCGGGAGTTCGAATCTCTCAGGGCACGCCATTTTAATTTCATATGCGGGTATAGTTTAGCGGTAAAACGACAGCCTTCCAAGCTGTAGTTAGGGGTTCGACTCCCCTTACCCGCTCCACCGATAAACTGGATAAAAAAAGAAAAATCCGTCATCAGAGTGTCAGTAATCTGGTGGCGGATTTTTTTGACAATTTCAGTGGACAAAACATAGGTAATCATTAAAAATGGCTATGAGGAGAAGGAGATGATGCAAATGCTGAAAAAGGAATTGGAGGGTAGAGTCATTATTCTTCAAGAATTGATGAAAAAAAATTCTTTTGATTCCTATATCATTACGGCTGAAGAAGATATATGGTACCTTACCAACATCACTTATAAACCAGAAGAGAGACCTTTTTTTGTTTTTGTAACTTTACATTCAAAACCAATGTTGGTAGTGCCTCAACTTGAAAAAGCTCATTTATCCATCGGGTTACTAGATTGCGAAATCATCACATATTGGGAATACCCATCTACAATCGGCGCAAATTGGTATGATGTAATGAACGATTTGCTGAAGCATGATCAAAGAACAGGAATTGAATCTAACTCTAAATTAGAGGTCTATATTCATTTACAATCTAAAAATATTATTCCCAGCGGTCTTATCGCAGAAATGCGTAAAATCAAGCGACCTTATGAACTGGAATTAATCAGAAAGAGCGCATCGATGACAGATCGAGCAATGCAGGCCATGCTACAAAAGGTACGCAAAAATTCAGGAATTGCAGAATCTTTTGCTGTATCGCGCGGTATTCAAAGTGAATTAATGGCTCATCGGCAGTTTGATATCTTGACCACCTCTCTCTTGACGGCTGTTTGGCCTGCCCCTAAGAGTGCCATGCCGCATAGTATCCCGGACATTTTTGAGGATCAGCTTGGCGATGGGCCGAATGTTGCAATGGCGTACTTTCGCATCAACGGGTATGCTGCAGAATGCGAGAGAACTTTTTTTGTGAGTGCTCCAACTCGAGAAGAAAAAGAACTATTTCAGCATATGATGATTGCTCGCGATGCGGCGTTAAGCGTTTTAAAAGCAGGTATACATGCTTCTGATGTTGATGCTGCTGCAAAAGGATATTTAGAGAAACACGGGTTAGGATTCACTCTATTACATCGGACTGGGCACGGTATTGGTCTGGGAAATCACGAAGCGCCATTTTTAGCGGAGGGCAGCGATGAAATTTTACAAGAAAATATGGTGGTTTCTATAGAACCGGGAATTTATTTGGACGGAGTAGGGGGATTTCGACATTCCGACACCGTGCTCATCACGAAGAACGGTTTTGAGTGGTTGACTCAATCAGCAAGAGATCTTGATGTGCTCACTATTTTATCTTCAAAATAACTTAATATAAACCAATCTTCCATGTGGAGGGTTTGGTGGTTTTACGAAAGTCATCGTCACAAATACATTCCCCTTTCCAAGTGATTCGCGAGTGCTTAATTTCCGCGGACAAAATATGGCTGAATAAACAAATGGTAACATGATGAATCGGAGAAAACTTCATAAAACAAGCCCAACGAAACAAAGTTTCCAAAAATCCGGTAATTAGATCCGAGCAAGTCTGTGTCAACGTGCTAGATGGTATACTAATCCTAAGAAGATGGAATGCGGAAGGATGTGCAGTATGCCAAAGCCTAAAACGGATCGAACAGAAACCTATACCTATGACGATTATCTCATTTGGGATGGGCCTGAACGATGGGAATTGGTAGATGGTATACCGTATATGATGGCAGGTCCAACGCCTGAACATCAACAAATATTGGGTCAATTATTTTTGCAAATCAGTGGATATTCTCAAGGTAATTCATGCACCGCGTATATCGCGCCGCTAGATCTTACGTTTGAGGAAAATATGCAAACAGGCCAAGTGGTACAGCCTGACTTATTTGTCATGTGTGGAGAATATGGTCGCGACAAGCGGATTATAGGCGTGCCGGTTTTGATCATCGAGGTTCTTTCTCCTTCTACTGCTACTCACGATCTCATCCGCAAACTGAATTTGTATCAAAAAGCGGGCGTAAAGGAGTATTGGGTGGTAGATCCGGAAGAAAAGACGATCAATGTTTATTTGCATGATGGCACATTGCTGCGATGGACAGAAGAAGAACACAAACCCGGTGATCGTTTAAGCCCGATTATGTTCCCTGACTTGGTGATAGATGTGGGTGTGGTTTTTTCCTGAAAATGGCGCAATATTGAAATAAGCATCTTACGTAAACGTTATTTTTACGAGGGTGAGTACCAGTCGAAAAGGGAGGTGGCACCAGGGCCGTTCATCGGTTCTGGAAAGGCATGAAAGTGGCTGATGGTATAGAAATGCTCGAAGTGGAAATGAAGATGATGGGTGGCAAGCGGGTCAACAATCCAACCCTTATTTATGATGACAAGCACCTGGTATTGGTGGACGTCGGCATGCCTGGACAGATTGAAGCGATCAAAGCTGCTGTCGAAAAGGCAGGGTTCCAGTTTTCAAACATTGATACGGTGATCTTTACCCACCAGGATATTGATCATATCGGCGGTATCCGAGATCTGCTTGAGACCGTGGGGAAGTCTGTTGAAATTTACGCCCATGTGGATGAAAAACCTTACATTGAAGGCGACAGGGAACCGGTCAAAATGAACCGTCAGCAAGTGGCGCAGATGGTGGAAAAGATGTCGGAGGAAATGCGCAAGGAAGCGGAGGCCATTTATCTCCATCGTCCTACTGCCAAAGTGACGAAAACGTTGACTGATGGCGAAGTGATACCAATAGCGGGAGGTATTCAGGTCATTCATACACCTGGCCACACTCCAGGTCATATTTGCCTTTATCACCAAGCGACCGGTACCCTCGTGACAGGTGACGCAACAGTCGCCGAGAGTGGGAAGCTGACGGGCCCTAATCCTGTATATACTCCGGATATGGGGCTTGCATTGGCATCGTTGAAAAAACTAACTACGCATGATGTTGCCAAAGCTATCTGCTATCACGGCGGGCTCATCGACGACCAAGTGAATGAGCAGCTTCGCGAGTTGACTAGTTGAATGGGGGAGGATTTATAGAATGCAACAAATGAGTCATACCGCACTTTTGGTGATGGACGTACAAAATGGCATCGTCGAGCGCTTTGCGACGAACCCCGATGTCTTGGCACCATTTCAAAAAGCATTGGCGGCAGCCCGTGAAGCCGATATTCCGGTGATTTTTGTTCGTGTTGCGTTTCGGCCAGGCTTTCCGGAAGTCAGTCCAAGAAACAAGTCTTTTTCTGCCATTAGAGAGCGTGGTGGCATGACAAGTTCCGATGCATCGACGCAAATTCACGCTTCCGTTGCGCCGCGTCCGGACGAGCCTGTAGTGACCAAGCTACGAGTCAGCGCCTTTGCAGGCAGCGATCTTGAAGTCATCTTGCGTGCGCGCGGCATTGAGACGCTGATTCTGACCGGCATCGCAACAAGTGGGGTAGTGCTCTCCACGCTGCGTGAAGCGGCGGACAAGGATTATCAATTGATGGTCCTTTCAGATGCTTGCCTTGATGCAGACCCGGAAGTCCATCGTGTACTCACGGAAAAAGTATTTCCCCGACAGGCAGAAGTGATGACTGTTGCAGAATGGATGGATGGTCGCTAATCATAGATCTATTTCGCTTCAGATAATCCACAGTTCGAAATGGGACTGTGGTTTTTTTTATGTATAGGATAATAAATGTCGACAGTTTATCTGTATAAAAATTCCTGATAGTAATGATAAAAAATTATAATTTCACAAACATCAATAAGAATAATAAATTGTTCACAACCTTTTCGTTTTTTATTAGGAAGGTGGTGGATGATTACGGAATTCGTGCCTGTGGCAGTAGGCCAATCGGATGGTGTGATTGTGCTTTGGGAGGAGATTCCTGAAATTGGTGTTGCATTTCCCCGCACCGTTCAGGTGATAGAGGAAGTGCAGTGTGGCATCGGGATGATCAACGGGGAGCATTGCCTCATTCTTTATTTATTTGCAGGGGATTCGTACCTGCAGGTGTATATGAAGCAATTTCTCCCTACCTCGCCGAATGAGGTGATAGATGGTTGGGAACTTCTTTGTGCTTGGAATCCTAACATGCTGAAGGTTCGCTACGGCGATTCCCCTCGTAATATGGACAAAGAAGTGACGTTTTTATTGCCTGCGGGAGAAGGGGAACAATTGATTGATCAATTGAAAGGGTTGATCACGCGAATCGGCAATGAAAATGAAAGAGCCAACGAAACCTGGCACCATCAAGTGATTTCATCGCTAGAATCGCACATCAGTGCCTATGCAAACGGAGGGGATATTGGATGAACGATGTGGAGATTGACAATGTCCCGATTCGCTGGGGCAAGGTGATCAATCAGGAGACCTGCATAGGATGCCACGCTTGTACAGTAGCCTGTAAGATGGAGCACGATGTACCGCTTTCTGTGAACCGAACTTACGTGAAGCAAGTGGAGGTGGGTGTCTATCCTGAGGTCAGCAGGGAGTTTCAGATCACGCGCTGCAATCAATGTGATGACGCGCCGTGTGTGACTATTTGCCCAGTGTCCGCAATGTTTAAGCGGCCGGATGGGATTGTGGATTTTGATCGGGATGTATGCATTGGCTGCAAAGCGTGTATGGCCGCATGCCCTTATGACGCGATTTATATTAATCCCGAGGTGCACAGCGCAGAAAAGTGCAATTTTTGCGCCCACCGAATTGATCAGGGAATGGAACCTGCCTGTGTGATTGTGTGCCCGGTCGAGTCTATTGTGGTTGGCAACTTGAATGATCCTGACAGCGAAGTGTTGCAACTGATCACCCGCGAAAAAGCAGATGTGCGCAAACCGGAAAAGGGAACCAATCCTAAAGTGTTTTATGTCGGTGCAAGCGATTATACGCTTAATCCTTCCAAAGCCAGCTATAGCGGGTCGCACATGTATGCAGAAGAACATGAAGGATACCCGACAAAATCGGAGATGGAGGTTCCACTTAGGCACTCTGTGGCTGCGGCCCGACTTGCTTATGACGTACCACACCGTGCACCGTGGCATTGGGAAGTCTCGCTCTATACCTGGACGAAGTCGATTGCTGCTGGTGTGATGATCATGTTCGCTATCCTCGTTTTTGCGGGTCAGTCGCTAACGCCCAGGTGGGAACTCAATTCTGCTTTGGTGGGCCTGGTGTTTTTAGGGATGACAGGTCTTTTACTGATCGCAGATCTGGAACATCCGATGCGCTTTATCCGGATTTTTACAAGACCACAGTGGAAATCATGGTTAGTCAGAGGATCGTTCATCATTGCGGGTTATGGTTTGCTATTGGCACTTCAGTTGATTTTTGGGGTATTTTCTGTGACTGGCGCCAATTTGGTCATTTCCATCGTCGGTTTGGTGCTGGCAAGTTTCACCGCCATTTACACGGCATTTTTGTTTGCTCAGGCAAAAGGCAGGGACCTCTGGCAAAACCCCATGTTGCCTTTACATTTGTTTTCACAAGCTGCCATGGCCGGAGCCGCTGCCTACTCCATCTTGGGGTGGTTTACGGTTTTACCTGAATCTTCTCTCCTAATCGTGCACGTTACCCTTCTCGCATCCATAGGGCTGCATCTGATACTGGTGATCAGTGAAATGGTGATTCCCCATCCCATACTTGACGCGAAGCGAGCCGCCCACCAAATGATAGCAGGCCAGTACAAGTACTATTTTTGGACGGGACTAATTGCGGGAGCAGTCCTTCCCTTAATTCTGGGGTTCTTTGCTACTTCTCTGATTCTGCCCGGGATCGCAGCCGCATTGGCGCTCTTAGGATTGCTTGCCTATGAACACGCTTTCGTCCAAGCCGGTCAATCAGTGCCACTTAGTTAAAAGGGGGAAGCGATACAATGAGTGCAAATGAGAAACACCTCGAACTGACAAAAGGATTTGGCCATCTCCGGTCACATCCGGAACCTGCAAAGTGGGATGATTGGGAAGAATTCGATGCCAAAGCGTGGCCTAAACGTGAGTCTCGTCATTACGAATTGATTCCCACCGTATGCTTCAATTGTGAAGCAGCCTGTGGACTTCTCGCTTATATCAATAAACAGACTGGTGAAATTGAGAAATTGGAAGGTCATCCGCTACATCCGGCAAGTCGCGGAAGAAATTGCGCAAAAGGGCCTGCCACCGTCTCTCAAATTACGAATCCTGAGCGGATTTTATATCCCATGAAGCGTGTGGGAAAAAGAGGAGAAGGGAAATGGGAGCGCACTACATGGGACGAGGCGCTCGATGACATTGCGACAAGAATCCGCAAGAGTTTGATAGAGGGCAGGAAAGACGAGATTGTGTATCATGTCGGGCGTCCTGGTGAAGATGAGTATACAGAGCGAGTGTTGAAGACATGGGGTATTGATGGATTATCCAGTCACACTAATGTATGCTCTGCGGGAGGCCGAACCGGTTATGCCTTTTGGATGGGGATGGATCGGCCCTCACCGGATTACAGCAATGCCCGCTTCATTTTGATGATGAGCGCACACTTGGAATCAGGCCATTATTTTAATCCGAATGCACAGCGAATTATAGAGGCGCAAAAAAGAGGTACCAAGATTGCGGTGATTGATACGCGCCTCTCCAATACGGCTTCTAAAGCGGATTACTGGCTTTCTCCATGGCCGGGAACGGAAGCGGGCTTGTTGCTGGCGGTGGCAAATGGACTCATTCAGTCCGAACGCTTTAATCGGGAATTTGTCGAAAAATGGGTGAATTGGCGGGAGTTCCTCCTTGATCGCGAGTACCTTGAAGAGTTGCAGCAGCGAGGGTTTATTGAACACCTACCTGCCGGGCGAACGTTTGATGATTTCGTAGATTTGTTAAAGCAAATTTATCGCGAATACACGCCGGAATGGGCTGCAAAGGAATCTGGGGTGAAAGCGGAGCAGATTAACACGCTGGTCGAGGAAATTGCCCGGGCGGGCACTGCTTTTTCCTCAAATATTTGGAGAAATGCAGCAGCAGGCCATCGCGGTGGCTGGATGATTGCGCGAGCGCTCATGTTCCTTAACGTGCTGATGGGAGCCGTGGGCGAACCCGGAAGCATGATCCCTAATGCCTGGGTCAAATTTGTCCCGACAAGGCATACAGTACCTCAACCCATCCGCGAGTGGAATGAAAATCACTGGCCACGTGAGTATCCATTGTCGTATTTTGAGTTGAGTTTTTGTCTCCCCCACATTTTGAAAAAGCGCAATAAACGCATGGAAGTGTATTTTACCAGGGTCATGAATCCCGTATGGACGTTTCCGGACGGCTTTCACTGGATCGAAATGTTTCTGGAAGAAAATCGGGTGGGGTGTCATGTGACGCTATCGCCAGTTTGGTCGGAGACGGCCCAGTTTTCGGATTATGTATTGCCCATGGGGTTGGGATCTGAGCGGCACGACTTGCACTCCTATGAAACTCATGCGGCGCAGTGGATCGGATTTCGTCAGCCCGTCCTACGCGTCTCGCAAGAGCGAAAAGGCATGGCAGTTCGAGATACGCGCGATGCGAATCCCGGGGAAGTTTGGGAGGAAAATGAGTTCTGGATTGAATTGTCCTGGCGTATAGACCCGGACGGCAGTTTGGGCATACGTCAACACTATGAATCTCCCTATCGACCGGGCGAGAAAATTACTGTGAGTGAGTATTATCAATGGATTTTTGAAAATGCAGTGCCTGGTTTACCAGAGGCGGCTGCGGCAGAAAACATGACGCCTCTTGCGTACATGCAACGTTATGCTGCGTTTGAAATCACCAAAGAGGTGTACCAACGTCACCGCAAGCCGATAGATCCCGAGGTGCTGGCAAGTGCCACGAAAGTGCCGGAACCGATTGAGGGGGAGGAAGAAACGCTGCGCGAAGCAGGAGTTTGGGTGGATCGTCCTGCCCATTCGTCCAATCACGCGCCGTACCCAGGGCCATTTCAAAATGCATTAGGGCAGTATCGGACGGGTGTTTTTGTAGACGGAGAGGCTGTGCAAGGGTTTCCCACACCATCGGGGAAATTAGAGTTTTTTTCCACAACGCTTCGGGATTGGGGCTGGCCCGAATACGCTATCCCCATTTATCCTAGAAATGAACAGGAACGTGAACAAATGGTGCACATTGTAAGTCAAGTGCATCATCAGACCATTGATCCTAAAAAAGGGGAGTATATGTTACTGCCTACATTTCGGTTGCCTATGCTGATTCATTCGCGGACCAACGGGGCTAAGTGGTTGCATGAGATGGCGCACACGAATCCCGTATGGATGAATCCGGTCGACGCCAAACGGTTGAAAGTGAAAACGGGGGACGAGGTTCGGATTGAGACGGAAATTGGCTTTCTTGTCGATAAAGTATGGGTGACAGAAGGCATCAAGCCAGGGGTGATTGCTTGTTCTCATCATCTGGGACGTTGGCGGTTGCACGAGAACACTGGCAGCGATCGCTGGAGTTCTGCATTAGTGAAAATCGACCAAGAGGAATCTCACCTGTGGCAAATGCATCAGATTCACGGACCGCAGCCATGGGAAAGCAGTGATGCCGATTCGAGCCGTATATGGTGGACCGATGGCGGCGTGCATCAAAATATCATTTTTCCCGTGCAACCTGATCCGATCAGCGGTATGATGTGCTGGCATCAACGGATTCGCGTAGAAAAAGTCGAGGGTGGATCCCATTATGGGGAGATCTCGGTGGACACGAAAAAAGCCTATGAAGTGTTTGAACGCTGGCTGTCCTTGACGCGTCCGGCTCCCGGACCCGGAGGGTTGTATCGCCCTTATTGGATGCTGCGGGTCTTGAAACCTCACCCGGATGCCTATGTGGTTCCTGAAGGGACGAAGGGCATGAGAGAATAAATTAATATCAATGATCAGTGATAGCTTACCAACACGGCGCAGTTGGTAGGCTATTTTTTTATGTACAGTTTAACTCAAGCTATATAAAGTACCATAAACTAACAAAGTTAATCATTGGCATGGGGTCACTCTTTATGCATTTTTTTCAAAATGAGATGCTAGGACAGGGAGTGCGCCTTACATAAATGGAAAGAGAAGGTGTATCTAATGAAAAAAATCAACTACATGTTAGTTCCCTTAGGTTTGTTAACGATATTTGAAGCAGGTAGTTGGGCAAATGTATCTGCCCAAACAACTACACCAATCCATTTGGCAACGGCCCAGCATGCAGTGAATAAGTTTACCAGTCGCATTTCGCTCCATGACAAGTTGATTGGCGTTTCCGCAAGTGCTGTGATGGGTAATACCGATTTGTTGATCAATCAAATTAATAAAGCCAAAATCATATCCGTATCTCTCCCTATGAATGTCAATGGGTTTCAAACTGCAATCGATGGCAATCTTGCTTATGTTCCTACGCAGCAGGGAAAAACGTTTGTGGTGAATCTGCAAACCCATCATGTCATTTCATCGTTCCATTCGACTGTAGGAGCCCAATACGTCAATATATCCAACCCACTACACTTCTTGATCATCACCGGTAAAAAATCGGTTACCGCGTATTCTTTAACGACACGAAAACCACAATGGCAGGTGCCTGTTGGGGGAAATACGCTGGCGATTGCTGGAGACTACGCTTATTTATCCAGCAACTCGATGAAAATTACAAAAGTAATCGACTTAAAATCCGGAAAAATCGTAACGTCGATTCCTGTTGGAATGATCGAAGATTCTGTGTATGATCCGCAAATGCACACGGTCTGGCTGGCTAACTGGGGTAATGGGGATATGACGGTCGTGAATGCAAAAACGAATAAAATCATCAAAGTCATCCGCAAAAAAGAAGGCGGAGGCTATACGATGAATGACATGAATAATATGATGATGGCAACCAGCGGCTACATGCAATTGGCAGTGGGACCGCATGGCAAGCATGTTTATGCCGCTTCTTTCAGCAGTCATATCATGGTGTTTAACGCAGTAAAAAATTCTTTTGAAAAGGATATTCCGACTATACAGATGGCGATGCTGAGCGGACTTGCTGTCGATCCTTCCGGACAGTACGCCTATACTACAGTTGATAATATGAATGAAACGATTGCCGTGTCATTAAAAAGCGGAAAGGTAGTTGCCACCTATCCTGGATTAGCTTCCTACCGCTGGACAAGTTTATAAAGAGCATTCTGAGATGACGAAATTCCATTGTTTCTTCCTAAAGAAAGTTGGGGTAAAATATGCTCATTTAGTAGTATTACCATAGGGGTGATAATATTGGGTGAGTTATCTCAAAGAAAATTAGATATTCATCGCAAGTTTCACCACGAGACAGAAAGCAAAGGCGAGGAATTCACCATGAATGCCAAAAGTTTACTGGCTGAGAGTCTTCATGAAGATGCGCGCCAAGCGCTGTATTTACTATGTGATCATTGGAAAATGACTGTCTTGAGACATGCAAAAGAAGAGGAAAATGGTTGGTACCAGGAGTTGGCTGATGATGAAGAGGTTAGGCCAATGATGTTGGGATTTCGCCGTGATCACTATCTTTTGGAACGTTTTATTACGGATTTAGATGCAAAATTGACAGAGGGAGAGCCGCTTGCTGAAGTGATGATGTATGCTGACGGGTTCTTAAAGTTACTGCATTATCACAATGAACTTGAAGAGAAATTTCTTGCTCAGCGAGAGGAAGAAAATTTGTGAATTTTGATGATCTAGGATAATTTACATTTAATGGGCGGCGAAGGGCTAGTTAGACCGCCAAACCCCCTATTTGACTGAAAGTTCAAAATATTGCTTCCGCGATGATAAAAAATGTAAAAGGGGCCATCTATATTGGCCTCTTTTTCGTGATTTTCGTCACGGCAATACTTTCAATAGTAAAGTAAAGTTTTCAATAAGTCATTCTTGATTTTAAGCGATCGGTGAAGATGAAAGGGAGAAAGCGATGAAAATTCCAAATTTCAAAACGGAAGCAGGAAGTAACCAATATAAAGATACCGTTGGTCGATTGATTGCGCCTCGTGTAGCAGAGGTTTTGCTGGAGAATATCGGGTCTCATCTTGAAAATCCATTATGCAAAACGATCCTTGACCTCGGGTGTGGGCCAGGTACACTCACATTTCAAATTGCCAATAATTTCCCCCAAATGAAACTTACTGGAGTAGATTCTTCAGAGTCAATGATTACTCTAGCGAAATCGGCTGTCGATAAACAAGGATTGAAGAATGTTCAATTCAACCAAATGGAAGCAGACCATATCTCTTTTGATCCTGCCACTTTTGACTTGGTTTTATGCAACTTGGCATTTCCCTTCTTTCCAAAGCCTCACGAAAGCATGCGCGGTATTTTTTCAGTGGTGCGTCCAGGTGGAACAGTTCATTTTACGGTTCCGGGGCGACAGACATGGAACGAATTTTTTGAGGTGGCTTCATCCGTTGCTGGCAACATGGTCAGTATGGCACGACCATTTCTCAGCAAGTTTTCGCAATCGGAAGTGCTACCAGAAGCGCTTTCTGCAGCAGGATTTATCAATATTACAGAAAAACGGGTGTTGCTGCCATTTGAATTTGCAAACGGACAATCGGTATTAGAATTCTTTGCAGGGTTATTTAGTCTGATGAACCATGCGCCTATCCATTTGAAATCAGAATTGTCTGCGGCTATTGACCGTTCCTATCAGGAAGGCTTTACAATGCATTACGAAGCAGTGATTTATTCGGCTGATCGTTCAAAGTGAAAGAAGGAATACTAAATGATCACTTCGCTGATACAAGAAATTCTTGCTAATGAGGGTGCTGCGAGTTTTACAACACAGGGACCTGAAGGGCCACATATGGCAGTGCCGTGCAAATGATGGTCGCTTCTCGAAATGTCAAAGGGACACATGGGGACGGAGCCGGTTTTTTATTAAAAGGTGCGGCTGTATTTGAGGATAATGGTCCTCGTTTTGAACAGATGAAGTCGGATTTTCCATGGGCGAGAGCCGTCATGGTATTGCAGATAACCGATGTAGAACAACTGATCTAAGCCTCTATTTGCAAATAAAAAACAGCTTTCCGCAGTTTTGCTGCAGGAACGCTGTTTTTTTATGTGTGATCAGGCATTCTCAGTCATTGCCCAATCATCGTGGTATTATTGACTGGGTAAAGGAGCATATGCAAAATGAATCATCAACAATTAATTGAGATCGGGTTAAACTATGAGGGGACAAGTCTAAAGTATCCGTTCGCTCCAGATTTGCCGGTGCTTTTTGTGAAAAATAGAATGTTTGCATTGTTGGGTAATCTGCATGGTGTGGAAATGGTCAACTTAAAGACCTCCCCGGATGAAGCGTGGGTACACCGTGAGACTTATCCTGGATCCGTTCTCCCAGGGTATCATATGAATAAAAAACACTGGAATACGGTTTTGTTAAACCATACTGTACCCGATGATGTGATTCTTGAAATGCTCTGGGAGTCCTACCAACGGGTGATTGCAAAACTTCCGAAGGTAGAAAGGGAGTCCCTGCGCTTGAGGTCAGGGGCACCTTGAACATGATCACGTTCAGTCCTGAACAGCAACCGTTGGATCGGACACCTCAATCAAGCGTTCTTTATCGTCGCGAATCGGCAACCACATGCTTAGTCCGCTTAATGCGCAGAGGGTGCCGATGATCAAAAACACCATCTGTAGTGACAAATGAATCATGAGTATTCCAATGATCGCCATGCCAAGAGGGGTGGCCAAACTCGAAAGCGACCCAAACAAGCCAAAGGCCCTTCCACGCATACTCTCTGGAATCAATTTGATAAACGTTGCGCTCAGCGCGCCGTTCATGATGCCAACCGCAAATCCTGCTACAAGTGCGATGGCTGTTTCCATATAAGCGGATCGAAAGGCGCCAAATAAACCTGTGCAAAGGCCAATACTAATTAACCCTATGGCTAGTAGTGTCCGCAAATTGGCACGCTTTGATATGGCGCCAAGCAGAATTCCTCCCACAATAATGCCAATGAAAAAACCACCATTGATCAATCCCAAGTCGAAAGCGGTACCATGCATGGGGCCTTTTACCCAAGCGGTCAGTGTAATGTCGATAGGTGCTAGTGCCATATTGGTGACTAGCGCTGCAATGATGATGAGAATGAGAAACTTCGATCGTGCCATCAGCGCCAAGCCTTGCAACCAGTCATTGAGGAACCCTTTGACAAACGATGCGGAGTGTCCTTTTTCATTGATCGCTTTCTCGGCGGCGACATCAGAGGCATCTGTTCTATCGGGTTTGCCTATGCTTTCCTTGACGCGGATAAAAAACAGGCTGATCACCGATACGATAAACGAGATGCTATCAAGCAAAAACAATATAGGGGCCCCTAATGCGCCGATCAGTGCGCCACCTGACACGGTACCCACGAGTTGAGCAAGCGCGTTGGAGGATTGCAGCAGTCCACTGCCGCCTGCAATGTCTTTTTCCTCCACGAGCAGTGGGAAGAGGGCGCCGGACGCTGGATTGAAAAACTGTCCCACCGTTTGCAATGACAACACCAACAGCAGAATGAGCCATAGCGGGCTGTGTGCGAGAACACCGATAAAAAGTACCAGACTGAGCAATGTCCTGATTCCGTCCGATACCATCATGGTGGCACGTTTGCGCCATCTGTCGACCATCACTCCGGCAAAAATCCCTACGATCGTAGGTAAGGTAAGCATGAATCCCGTGAGTGCCAGATCGGCTTTGGAGTTAGTCATCACATATACAAACCACGGTAACGCAATGGTAAACAGGTTATTGCCTACGGTGGACACAAGTTGGCCGACCATCAGAACTACGAAATTTCGATTTTTCAGGAGTGACAAATGCGTTCCTCCTCAGTAGGGTTCACAAGGCTAAGAGACTAATCGCGTTGGGCAATTAATTCGTTGCCATTTGCAGTTATTGTGGAAGGGGTTATGATTGAGCCGCAGTGGTGATTTTCCACTTAATACCGAATTTATCTTTCACACGACCAAACAGCGATCCCCAAAATTGTTTCTCTAGCGGCATCACTACTCCCTTCGCAAAGCTGATATTCACCTTCATCATACCTGATGGAAATTACATTATAAACGTATATCTCCACTTTCAAACTTGTATAGCAGAATGCGCATCATATTTTTAAAACGAGGAATCCGTCGTAAAATGGAATAGGGAAAGCGAACCCTTAAGGGGAGCTTTTCCATGTATGTGGAGTCAAATACCGAAAGACATTTGATTCGGTGCAGTTTCGATTCTAGTCGATCGACCTCCTGGATGTCATCAACGGCCCACTTATGCACGGCACCTGTTGATTCTTTAAGCCGGTCTTTTCCTGATTTGACGGCAAATGAATTCATGACATCAAAAGCGATTTGCCCATAGGGAAAATAACTGGTAAGCCGATGGAGAAGCATTTTAACTTCATCTTCTGAAAAGTACTCTAGCAGGCCCTCTGCAATAATCATCACTGGTTGATCACTTGGAATGCATTCTAACCAACGGATCATTTCGTCTGCTTGCTTATCATTCAGAATAGAATTTTTTGAATGACTGTCTATCGCCTTAGCTTGTAAGGTAATCAAAAGCGTTTCTTTTTCTTCTTTTAAGGACACTTTATAGTGGTTGGCCATTTTGTACTCCTATGTAAATGTAGAATAAATCAGACGCGCCTTAATGGAAATAAACTCAAACGTGTCAACCATAAGCTCATATCTTCAACCGATTCCACCATTCCCGATTCTAACCAATGAATGATAACCCCAACAATACCGTTCGATCCAAACGCTGCATCTAATTCATCATGCAAAAAAGGGAGTATTTCTCGCCGAATGCTTTGTGTTACCCTTGCACGAAAGTCTCGTTCCACCAGCATGGTTCGATAGAGAGGTGCATATTTCTCAACATGGCTAAATAACGCAACTGCGGAGCCAATAGGCTTTCCCAACTTTTTGAAATCAATTAAAGCGGTTTCTGGGTTAAATGTGGGGTCGGTCATCGCGTCCATTAACTGGGCTAAAATATAATTTTCCATGTAATTCAATATGTCTTGCTTGTCACGAAAATGAAGATAGAAAGTAGAGCGATTGACGCCTGCTTTCTGAACAATTTTTCTTACGGTTATCGCTTCGTATCCTTCTTTTAGCACTAAATCCATCAGTGCATCCATAAGTAAACTTTCTGTACGAATGACACGCGGATCCTTCAAGCAGCATTCCTCCATTAATTGCTCAACACTTTTTTTATTTATGTCTACTAATCAACACTAGGCAGATTTTTAATGATTGAATGAAGCGTCTCGGCGTACTACTCTAATTATAGACGCTGTGTCGATTACTTGTACTATAAGGAGAGAGATCTGATGAAAAAGTGGGTTTTTATGATTCACCAGCTCATGACGGTGTTAATATTGCTAGGGATCATGATTGAATTTTACTTTGCTGGATTAGGCATTTTCCATGCACAAAGTTTCCAGCTCCACATGGTAACGGGAGAAATATTATGGGGGGCGTCCTTGGCGCTATTTGTGATCTCACTGATCGGTATGATTGGCAGAAAACTAATTGGGTTTTCCTTGCTTCTTTTTGTCCTATTGTTCATACAACCACTTCTGGTGCAGGCCAATCAATCGTTTGTTCAAGCAATTCACCTCATTAATGCGCTGCTTATTTTCGCCGTTACGCTATACTTGATGGTGGTATCATTTCGGCAATCAAAAACGATGGTAACCACGCATGATTAGGTCGGCTATAACAGGGTATTGTAAATGCGCAACTGGTGCGAAAGCTGCGTTAACATCCTGACTGGAGGAATTTCATTGCCAAAACAGGTTGAATTTATCGTGAGAGAAGAAGTTCAGCTTCTTCCCTTTCTTTTGGGAAAATACACGGGTAAAGGTCGTAATAAAGTAAAGTCGTTACTGACAAGAGGGCAGGTGATGGTGGGGAATCGTGTGGTGACAAGGCATGATCACCTTTTGACTGCCGGAGATAAGGTGACAATTTTACAAACGGGTTCTGTCCAACAACGGGAGATCATGGCGGGTGTGAAAATCGTTTATGAAGATGATTCAATTCTTGTCATCGATAAACCACCGGGGCTACTATCCATCGCAACGGATGAGGAAAAGGAACGAACAGCTTACCGCTTTCTTAGTGAGTATGTTCAGGAGCGCGATCCTAGGGCGCGAGTTTTCATTGTACATCGTTTGGATAAGGAAACGTCTGGGCTGATGATGTTTGCAAAAACGGAAGCGGTCAAAAAACATCTCCAGGATAATTGGAAAGACGTGATTCTGGAACGATCCTACATCGCACTTGTGGAAGGTGCAGTGAAAGAAAAGCAGGGAACCATTAAGACTTGGCTGAAGGAATCTTCCACAAGGACCATGTACGTGAGCAAGCCAGGAGAAGGACTCAACGCCATCACACACTATCAGGTGATCGAACAAACAGATGAGTATTCCTTATTAGCCGTACAGTTGGAGACTGGCAGGAAAAATCAGATTCGGGTACACATGCAAAGTATTGGACATAGCGTGGTGGGAGATAAACGTTATGGTTCTAGGAAAAACCCCATTGCGAGGCTTGGGCTTCATGCGCAAATCCTTGCCTTTAAGCACCCTGTTACCGGGGAAGTGCTTCGGTTAGAAACGAAGATACCGAATCAACTCCGGAGTGTCTTTCGAGCAAAGTAAACCTTGGACAATCAGTATTTTGTATTGTTTTTGTATAATATATATTGACTTATCTATACAAAGTATATACAATAAAGGTAACTCAAAAAAAGGGAGTGATTGTAATGAAATGGAATGCTTTGGATTGGCCTGGGTACTTATCA
>JAJZAS010000230.1 GCA_021799325.1 Bacillota bacterium
TTAGTAACGATCGGATGTCGCCATTATCAAGGCTATTACTATAGCCAACCTCGTCAGATCGAAGATTTTGAAATTCAATACCTAACGCAATTTGCCCGTTAAAATTTTTCTACATAAATTTCTTGGATATTCAAGACATTGAGGAGGTTTGTTATCCTGAATAATTCACGTACATGGTCTCTCATTCCCGTCAAGGTTAATCGTCCTCCACGGTTGTTGAGTTGGTTATGCAAACTGACAAATACACCAAGACCAGCACAGTCAATAAAGTCAAGTTTGGACATGTTGACGTGGACTTTTTGGATACCCTTTTCCACGAAATGGTGCAACTTTGCTTTGAACAATTCTGCATCTGGTACATAGAATTGACCCTCCAAATGTACCAGGATCAGGTCGCCGTGATTCATAATTTCGACAGGCATCGACGATACCTCCATAATAAGCACCTTTGCGCTTTTGCGCTGACCTAAGCGTATCAATTTATACCATGATTTCCAGAAGTAAATCAGGGCAATATGTGAACATCTGAGGACAATTAATAAGGTATTTTTTGTAATTAAAAGCTAGTTATGTCGAATAATTTCATGTTAATTCTTTCGGTAATTAAAAAATTAACTATTTCAATTCTTCTTCTTTTGGGATATTTTTAAAAGGATATGAGTTTTAGGGGGAAATAATGGTGTCCAGGAACCTATTACGGGAGTTTCTGCATCATTCTCGTGAATGGTCACGAGCCAAAAGAGGTCTTGAGTTGATGGAAATGGCTGCGCTGGATTTGAAAGCGTTTGCGGCAGTAGATTCTGGTTTTTTTGTTTATAAAAAAAGAGCATCTATTAATCCTGATGAGTCACGAAAACCTGATGTGTATGTACCATGGGGTGTTTTTGAGAAAAATCTATCAGATTTGCAAGCACTGATCGATGATTCTATTCTCGATTTGCATAAATTGGTACCACGGATGGAACGATGGGTGTTGGTGGAAGATCTACCCGAAGAATTAAGGGCAAAATGGAGTCATTACGGTGTGCTTGAACTGGGAATTTGGCCATTGGTTTCCCGGGAAAAGATGATCGGGGCGATCGTTGTTGCGGAAACTATGCCAAGTTCCATCCCGCTTACATTTGGAATGAGACTGGCTATTCTTGATGCTTGCGCCGCGCTGGTTTCCTTGGGAATCGACTTGATTTTGGCCAGTCGCATTGCTGAAGAATCAAGTCAACGCGATCTCTTGACAGGACTTTTGAATCGCCGTGGGCTGGATTCAAGACTACCAAAATTGCTACAACAGGCAAGCGAAAACAGAAAGCATATTGTCTTTGGGCTGATTGATTTAGATGACTTGAAGGTGATCAATGATACTAACGGACATCCTGCAGGCGATCAGGCGTTGCAATTGATTGCGGAAATCATCAATCGCAATGTGCGGTCAGACGATTTGGTGGCCCGCATTGGAGGTGATGAGTTTGCTGTCGTGATGCAAACGGACAAGCCTGATTCAGAATTCGGGATGTTGAGGTTGCAAAAGGCGGTGAAAGAACAATCCGGTTATCTCTCTGCAAGCGTTGGCGGCGCTGTGTGGGGGATAGATGGAGACTTGCTGGATCAGTGTTATCAAGTAGCGGATGAGCGTTTGTATGAGAATAAACGTTTGAACCGAAGATAGTAGAAGAAAGTAACGAATTTAAGTCATTTGGGGATAAGTTCAGCAATGCCGGTGATGCCCATCGCAATCGCAAGGATGATCAGTGCCAGAGCGGTGATTCTCAGTGTCCAAATCTTCCCTTTTCCTCCTGTGAACGATAACCCACGATCAATTCCTACTGCAAGCCCCACTTTGATCCCGACAAGCAAAACGTAAAAGCTGATGATAAAGAGCACAGCATACCAAAAAGAAATATGGGCGTAGCGAACGGTAATGGGGGAACCAACGACCACCCAAAATAGCCATGCATGGGGATTGACGATATTGACCATGACCGCATGCCATAATCCTTTCGCGTTTGCAGGCAACGACTGGCTGTCTAT
Source organism: Bacillota bacterium (assembly GCA_021799325.1). Taxonomy (GTDB): domain Bacteria; phylum Bacillota; class Bacilli; order Alicyclobacillales; family SLC66; genus JAJZCL01. Next base: position 2,026 of record JAJZAS010000230.1, read on the forward strand.
TTGCTGTCTCTTCGTGGCTCGCCATGTATCCCATGCAATATAGCCGATCATCAGGGCTCCCAATACTGTCATCGCATACAGCACCCATGCAGGCACATGGCTAAAAAGCCAAACGGTTGCTGCCACAATGACAGCATCGGTGATCATGGGGGCAAAGGCCACCAAGGTGCCACGCTTCCAACCGAATTGAGCACTTTGCGAGATCACCAAAGCTTGCAGGGGACCAGGAGCAAGTCCGGATGCCAAACCAAGCAAGACGCCTGTAATAAGCACATGCAACATCGTATAACTCCTCATTCCCTTGTAAGGTTTATTACAGGAATCGTTGCTAAACTCTTCTAAAAAGAATCTAGTAGCCTATTTTAATTTAGAGGAGCTTATGTTCATGGCGAAAAAGATGGGAAAACGGTTAATGGGAATTTGTGGCGTGGCAGTTACGGCTGTGTATGCCGCCGGGTATATTTACACCATGCCTTCGGCGCAAGCCACTACCACCGGTACATCGTTGCCTGCTGCTTCAGCGAGTGCGCCTAGTACGCCTAGTACGCCACCCGCATCCACCTCTAATCATACTAAGCATACTTCAAAGCAGCAGTCATCGTCATCACCAACTCGTAAATCTTCCCAATCCTCTTCTTCATCCTCCAAAAATCAGGCCTCCTCTACTGTGAAATATAAGGATGGCACCTATACAGGAACGGGGACCAACGCCTATGGAACATGCTCAGTGGCCGTCACGATCCAGCACGGGAAGATCACTTCAGCCAAAATCACCAATTACGTGATGCACTATCCCCAGTACTATATTGATCCGCAACTGCCACAAGAAGTGGTGTCCATGCAGACATGGCAAATTTACATCGTTTCAGGCGCAACGGCGAGTACCTACAATTTTG
>JAJZAS010000008.1 GCA_021799325.1 Bacillota bacterium
TATCCGCAGCAGTTGATCACGGCGCTCACGAAAGACAAGCCTGGGCAAAAGGTGACGCTTACGGTTTTGAGAGGCAAGCAAAAAAGACAAGTGGCGATCAAGTTGACGACACTCTCGCCCCTTCCTGGTCAGCACCAGCCCCGCGCGGGTATCGGAATTTTACCAAGCGAGGCGGAGACTGTATCGAGTCCCTACCGGGTGTCGATCCGAACTGGCAATATAGATGGGCCATCTGCAGGGTTCATGTTTACACTCGAGATCGTCAACCAGCTTTATCATGGTGGAGATTTGACCAAAGGCTACAAAATTGCAGGGACTGGTACGATAAGCGCAAACGGCACCATTGGTCAGATCGGTGGTGTGGAGCATAAGGTGATTGCAGCCAATGATGCGGGAGCGCAGTACTTCTTTGTACCAATGGACACGGCAAAAGGGGATACCAACCAAATTCATGCAGAACAGACAGCGAAAAGCGACCACCTTAAAATTAGAGTGATTCCTGTTCACACACTGGCTCAAGCCATCCGTTTTTTGAAATCATTACCACCAAGTGGTGGGAAATCAGCGTAAATGTTTGACACATGCGCAAGCTGTTTGTATACTATTTGCTGTTGTGAACGGAGTGAACACCATCGTGGAGATAGAGTGGTTATCTGCATCAAAAACGGAAGGCTTGCGTGTAACAGGTGAAGTAGTTGTTCATTTGGAGCACCCTGAGCGCTTGTCTGTGGTGAGTGTGGAGCCAGTGCACGTCGAAGGCACAGCGTGGGTCCATGACGATACCATGGCTGTGGACGCAACGATCAAGGCCACAGTGGTCTATCGCTGCGTCAGGTGTTTAACCTCTTTTTCGGAGAATCTTGAAACGGAACTTCATGAGCGATTTAAAAGAGTGCCGTTAAGTGATGAAGAGGAAGAGAATGAATTTATCTTTACGACAGATCCAGCCATTCAAATGGATCCCTATGTGGGGCAGGAATTGGTGTTATCGCTCCGACAAAATCCCGTATGCAAGGAAGATTGCAAAGGGTTGTGTCCGGTTTGCGGTGCGGATCTGAACAACGGGGAATGTGGCTGTGATCGCCACCCCATCGACCCGAGGCTTGAGGTTTTGGCTCAGGTGCTTGATAATATGGAAAGTGATTCAACAGGTGATTAGTCCATTTAGGGGGTGTTAAGCATGGCAGTACCGCAGCATCGAACTTCGAAAACCCGCAAAAGGCTTCGTCGGACACACTTTAAGCTGACTGTTCCGGGAATGATCGAATGCCCGAATTGTCACGAGATGAAATTGTCCCATCGTGTATGTTCCAATTGCGGACATTATAACGGGCGTCAAGTTCGCGCCTAGTCAAAGAAAAGAGAGTCGAGGCGTGATTGCGTCAGAGACGCTCTTTTTTTTATACTTAACTGGTGATTGACATATCCATTATTAAGCGCAAAATGAGTTGAGGTGTCATTGGGTTGAGACATGTGAATCGTCAAATGCGACTGAATGAGTTGCAGGATACCCTGGAACGGGAGCCTTTTTTGACGGATGAAGAGCTTTCCTCCCGTTTTCGGGTGAGTGTTCAGACGATTCGCCTGGATCGGATGGCGCTGGGAATACCTGAACACCGTGCGCGGCTTCGAGAACTTGCGGAGATGCAACAAAGTGAGCTTCGGACGCTTGAACCTGAAGAGGTGTTTGGCGATATTGTCAATTTGGAACTGGGTACCAGTGGGATTTCCGTTTGGCGCGCTGAAAAAAAACACGCATTTGCTAGATCGGGAATTGTGCGTGGGCATTACATTTTTGCCCAGGCCAACTCACTTGCAGTGGCCATCGTCAACGCGAAACAGGCACTTACCGCAAAAGCAACCGTACGCTTCGCAAAGTCTGCTAAGGTGGGGGAAGTGCTAGTGTCCAAGGCAACAGTCACGGGTACGCGAATGGGGTATACAAGAGTAAATGTTGAAACCAAGATTGATAGCGAGATTATTTTTATCGGTGATTTTTTGATTACCAGCGAAGTCGGACGAAGAATTGGAGGTAAAGCAATTGATTATCGCGATTGACGCGATGGGAGGGGACCACGCGCCAAAAGCACCTGTGGAAGGTGCGCTTCTGGCGGCAAAAGAGCACCCTGATACCACTTTTTTATTGGTGGGTAAGGAAGCAGAGCTTCGACCGTTGTTGAAAAAGCAACCGCCAAACGTCGAAATTCTTCCAGCAAGTGAAGTAATTGATCCAGGAGCGGAGCCGGTGCGCTCAGTCCGTAGGCAGAAAGATTCTTCCCTCGTGGTCTGTACCAACATGGTTCGCGAAGGTAAAGCGGACGCGATGGTCTCTGCCGGTAATACTGGCGCTTTCATGGTGGCAGGGCTTCTCATTGTCGGAAGAATGGAGGGGATTGAGCGTCCGGCGCTTGCCGCGATGCTTCCTACTTTCTCCGGTAAAGGGGTTCTGCTTCTTGATGCAGGAGCCAATGCAGATTGTACTCCTCATCAACTTGTGCAATTCGCAAAAATGGGGCAAGCGTACATGCGCTTCACCAATCAGGTCGAAGATGTGCGCACGGCTTTGCTCAATATTGGTACGGAGGCAGGCAAGGGCAACGAACTTAGCAAGGCAACCTTTCCTCTTCTTGAACCGGCTTGCGCAAATTTTATTGGGAATGTGGAAGCCCGTGACCTGTTGAATGAAGTTTGCGATGTGGTCGTATGCGATGGGTTCGTTGGCAATGCCATCCTGAAATTTTATGAAGGCGTTGGTGCGGGGCTTTCGAAGCTGTTAAAAGAATTATTTTTAAATTCGTTCTGGTCCAAATTGGCAGCCCTGATGTTGTCAGGGGGCCTGCGCAGGTTTTACAAGCGGTTCGATTATGCGGAATACGGTGGCGGGCCTTTTTTGGGAGTGCGGGGAGTCCTTGTAAAGGCTCATGGATCGTCAAAATCGCGTGCCTTTGAAGTGGCCATTTTGCAGGCGCACAAAATGGTGTCATCAGGGTTGATCCATGCGCTTGAACAGGATCTACGTGAAACAGCATCAGATCCTGTGAAGGAAGGTGGGGAATAAGATGAGAGTCGCTTTTGTGTTTCCTGGGCAAGGGGCACAATATGTGGGGATGGGGCAAACGCTTGCAAAGGCCTATCCAATTGCGGCAAAAACGCTGGCTGAAGCAGACGATGTGCTGGGGTTTTCGCTCAGTCAGATTATTGCGGAAGGTCCAGAGGAAAAACTCCGGCTGACCTATTATACGCAACCGGCGATTATGGCCGTCAGTATCGCAGCATGGCGGGTGTTTGAAGAAGCTTTTGAGGTCATTCCCTCGTTTGTGGCAGGGCACAGCCTCGGCGAATATACGGCGCTGGTGGCATCTGGCGCTATTGCTTATGAAGATGCGCTGCGCCTTGTATATAAAAGAGGTCAATTGATGGACGAGGCAGTACCGGCAGGTGAAGGCGCAATGGCGGCTGTGCTAGGAGCCGATGTAGAACTCCTCACGGCACTTTGCAAAACGGTGTCAGCAGAGATGGGGGCTCCGGTGGAAATGGCCAACATCAACTGCCCCGGTCAAGTCACTGTTTCTGGAGCAGCAAAAGCAGTCGATGAACTGATCAGACGGGCGCAGGAGGCAAAAGCAAGAAGGGCGATTAGGCTTGACGTCAGTGGGCCTTTTCATTCGTCATTGATGGCGCCAGCAGCAGATCACCTCGCAAAGGCGCTTAGTGACATCACGTGGAAGCCGCTACGGATACCGCTGGTGGCGAACGTCTCCGCACAGCCACTGACTATTGTAGATGACGTGACTGCAGCACTGAAGGCGCAACTTGCGGCTCCTGTTCGCTGGGAGGATTCGGTCAGGACGATGGTGTCGGCAGGTGTACATACTTTTGTGGAATTTGGTCCCGGGACGGTGCTTTCCGGTTTGGTTCGAAAAACAGAGAAAAGTGCGAAAACAATACATGTCGAAGATCCGGAAACGCTGATGGAGACCGTGAGATTTTTTACTGAGGAGGTGAATCCTTCTTGACGGAGGGATCATTAACTGGCAAGGTGGCCGTGGTAACCGGTGGTACAGGTGGCATTGGCCGCGCCATCGTCGCTGACCTAGTCGATGCAGGGGCAAAAGTGGTGATTGGCTATTCTTCTAATGAAGCTAAGGCCAATGAACTTGTTACCTCCATTCGAGAAAAAGGCGGTGAGGCAATCGCTGTACAAGCGGACGTTGCTTCTGCTGATGGCGCCAAAAAAATCGTCAGCGCTACGATAGAGGCGTTTGGGCAACTGGACGTACTCATCAATAATGCGGGTATCACTCGTGACGGACTGATGATGAGAATGAAGGAAACCGACTGGGATGCTGTGCTTGATACCAATTTGAAATCGGTGTTTCTATTGGTTCAGGCTGCTTCTAGATATCTTCTACGCTCTAGTCAGGGGAGGATTGTCAATATCGCCTCTGTCGTCGGCTTAACGGGTAATGTGGGCCAGGCCAATTACACAGCGGCCAAAGCGGGAATCATCGGGTTGACGAAGACACTGGCCCGCGAATTTGCCAGTAGGCAGGTCACTGTGAATGCAGTGGCGCCTGGATTTATCGATACGGAAATGACCGCGGGATTGCCTGCCGAAATCAAGGATGGCATGATGAAGGAGATTCCGCTTTCCCGATTTGGACAACCTGAGGACGTTGCCCATCTGGTTCGCTTTCTGGCATCAGCGGAGGCGTCCTACATGACAGGTCAGGTCCTTGCTGTCGACGGCGGACTGGCCATGTAGTATAATCTCTGGAGGAGGTGAGAGGATGTCCGATATCTTTGACCGCGTTAAACGCATAGTGGTGGACCGCCTCGGTGTTGATGAAGCGCAGGTGACTCAGGAAGCATCATTTAAAGACGATCTAGGCGCTGACTCGCTCGATGTTGTTGAGTTGGTGATGGAGCTTGAAGATGAATTTGACCTGGAAATATCCGATGAAGATGCTGAGAAAATCAACTCCGTTGGCGATGTCGTGAAGTACATTGAGGCACATGCCTGAATGCCGCTTGCGGTAACGGTATAACGCGTAGTCGGTTGTACATATCCCGACAGTGGAGAGTTCCCCGTGCGGTGCGCGGGGTTTTCTCATCTGAATACACTCATTTTGATACTCGGGATATTTTCATTTTGATGTACGGGGTGAACATAAGTGAGGAGAGTAGTCATAACTGGCATGGGTGTCGTGACCCCAGTTGGCCTGAATGTGGATGATTTCTGGAACAGCCTGCTGCATGGGGTATCGGGGATCAGCAGAATCGAACATTTTGACACTACAGATTTTCCTACCAAGATTGCAGGATCAATTAAGGATTTCCAACCGGAAGCCATGCTTAACCTCGATCGTAAAGAGATCCGTCACATGGACCGTTTTGTTCAGTTTGCCGTAGCCGCTTCAAAAATGGCGCTATCACATTCGGGACTGCAAATTACAGAAGATATTGCGAATCGAGTGGGCGTGTATATCGGCTCCGGTATCGGGGGACTGATGACGCTAGAGGAACAGCATCGCAATTTGCTCGAACGTGGACCAAAACGGGTGAGTCCATTTTTTATTCCGATGATGATCGGCAACATGGCATCGGGACAAGTGTCGATCTTATTTGGAGCAAAAGGCCCCAATAGCGCACCCGTTTCGGCCTGCGCCACGAGCGCCAACGCAATTGGCGATGCGTTTAAGATGATTGAGCGGGGGATTGCGGATGCGATGATCTGCGGCGGTGCGGAGTCAACACTCACCCCCCTTGCTTTTGCTGGCGTTTGCTCTGCTAAAGCGCTTTCCGAGCGCAATGAAGAACCAGAACGGGCCAGTCGCCCCTTTGATTCCGGCAGAGATGGATTTGTCATGGGAGAAGGTGCGGGAATTCTCGTGCTGGAAGAACTTGAATTTGCCAAGAAGCGCGGTGCGAACATCATTGCTGAAGTGGTGGGCTACGGAATGAGCGCGGACGCCTATCACCTGGTTCAGCCGGATCCCAATGGGGATGGTGCAGCAAGGTCGATGCAGGCGGCAGTTGACGATGCGGGAATCAGCCCGCAGGACGTCGATTATATTAACGCACATGGCACTTCTACTCCTCTTGGCGACTTAGCGGAAACCAAGGCAGTCAAAAAGGTATTTGGCGAGCATGCGTACAAGTTGTCAGTGAGTTCCACCAAATCCATGACAGGACACTTGCTGGGGGCGGCGGGTGGCATCGAAGCGATTGCCTCCATCCTAGCGATCCGCGACCACATTATGCCTCCGACCATCAATCTGGACGATCCTGATCCTGAATGTGATCTGGATTACGTACCAAACCAACCAAAAACAAAAGACCTAACTTATACCATGTCCAATTCTTTCGGATTTGGAGGACATAACGCAAGTTTAATCTTTAAAAAATATGCCGAATAGCGAGGGAAGTGTTGGAAATGGGCGTAAAGTCTCTTCGTCAGTGGGCAGCAGAATTACATGTCCATTTTCAAAATGCTGCCCTACTTGAGGCTGCATTTACACATTCTTCTTATAAAAATGAGCATCGGCAGGCCAATTTGACCGACAATGAGCGGCTTGAATTTTTAGGCGATGCAGTGCTTGAACTTTGTGTGAGTCAATATTTATACCGTCAATACCCGAGCGCGGTGGAGGGGGATTTGACGAGAATGCGTGCGGCGATCGTCTGTGAGCCGTCACTTGCATCATTTGCCAAGGAGTTGCGTTTTCCTCCTAATTTGCGCCTTGGTAAAGGTGAGGAAATTTCTGGAGGGAGGGAGCGCCCGAGTTTGCTTGCAGATGCCGTGGAAGCGTTTTTGGGCGCATTGTTTTTGGATCAGGGGTTGCCTGCGGTCGACGACTTTCTCGCCAGACACTTTTACGCGCGCATCCCGCGCAGTGGCTTTGCAGACGATTCCTGGCGCAAGGATTTTAAGACCCTCTTGCAGGAACTCGTGCAAAAAGAGTCACTTGGGGAATTAAGTTATGCCACCGTCTCGGAAAGCGGCCCTGCGCATGAACGTCGATTTGTCGTACAGGTCTCTGTCGCTGGAAAAATTTACGGTGAAGGGACAGGCAGATCAAAAAAAGAAGCCGAGCAAAGGGCGGCGCAATCCGCGCTGTCCACCATTGGGATGCCCTAGAGGAGAGTTCTTGTGTTTGTAAAGCGTCTCGAATTGATAGGATTCAAGTCTTTCGCGGAACGATCGGAACTGGAGATCGCCCCTGGGGTAACGGCGGTGGTAGGTCCCAACGGAAGCGGAAAAAGCAACATTGCCGATGCGATCCGTTGGGTACTGGGTGAACAGAGCATTAGGACGCTAAGAGGCAATAAACTCGAAGACATCATCTTCGCGGGAAGTGACAGCCGTAAACCAGTGAATTATGCGGAGGTCCGACTGCTCTTAGACAACAGCGACCACGCCTTGCCGGTTGATTTTACGGAAGTGTCGGTATCGCGAAGGGTCTATCGGTCCGGTGACAGTGAATTTTATATCAATCAGTCAGCCTGTCGTCTCAAGGATATCAGTGAATTATTCATGGATACCGGCATGGGGCACGAGGCTTATTCGATTATCGGGCAAGGCCGGATTGAAGAAATTTTATCGAACAAGCCAGAGGAGCGCCGGGGTATATTTGAGGAGGCGGCAGGCATTGTCAAGTTCAAAGTCAGACGAAAAGAAGCGGAGAAGAAACTTTTTGATGCGGATCAAAGTCTGGTTCGCGTTCGGGATTTGATTGCAGAACTTTCGTTGCAACTAGAGCCTCTGGAAGCGCGTTCAAAGGTGGCGCTCGAATACCGGGAACTGCTGTCACAAGTGGATCTGTGGTCGGCGACCGTGCTCACTGCCGAGTTTGATGAATTTTTTGACAAACACGAGCAATTGAATGTCCGCATTGCATCGCTTGAACAAGAATTGGCGGAGATTGCGGCAAGTGAATCTGAGGCTGACAGTGAACTGATTAGGAGGCGTGCGAATCTCGAGGAGAGTGAACAACTCGTCTCGCGCGTACAGGCAGATCGTCTTGATGCCACCGCCAGTGTGGAAAAAAATGAAGGCGATTTGCGTGTCCATGCAGAGAGAAAAGCCAATCTTGAACATCAGCATCAGGAAAGTTTGCAAATGATCGAACGCATCCATAAGGAAATGGCAAACCTTCAGATCGAACTCGAGCAACTGGACGCTCGTCAAATGGAACTGGATCAAACTGCGGAGGGACTTCGTGCTGAACTGAAACGCTATCAAGAAGAGCGCTTGAGCAAGAATCAATTGCAGCAACTTCGCAAAGAACTTTCGGAGACTCGCTCCCAATTAATCGAACGGATGAGACAGCAGGCGACTGATCGAAATGAATGGCATAACGCGGAGCAACAACTGGCGCAACTCACTAGGCGATTGGAGAAGACGAAAACGGAGTTAGCAGCGGCGGAAGCGGAGCTCGCTGCGCTCGCTTTGCTACAGGAGCAAAGAGACGCTGAATCGGTTGGATTGAAAGCGCAACTCACGCAAATCGAGGCAGAGAAGCAACAGTGGTTCCAAAGTTGGCAGGAAGCAAAAAACGAGAAGCTGGTAATGCAGCAAAAAGCGGAGCGAATGGAAAAGACCAGGGGGGACTTACAAAGTAGGTGGCGCGCCCTGCAAGGAATGCATGACAACAGGCAGGGGTTTGCGAATGGCCCGAAGTCGGTCTTGCATGCTGTACAAAACGGACGACTAGACGGTGTCATTGGTGCCGTGTCTGATTTGTTTAAGGTAAAAAAAGATTGGGAGACCGCGATTGAAACCGCGCTTGGCGGTAGTGTGCAAAATATCGTGACAACTAATGAGGATACGGCGAGAAAAGCAATCGCTTATCTGAAAAAGAACAATATGGGCAGAGCCACGTTTTTGCCGCTCTCTGTGTTGGCGGGTCGGAAAATTCCTGATAAGGACAGACAACTAGCAGGGCAATCGGCTGGTTTTATTGGCGTTGCATCAGATCTCGTGGAAGTGGAGAGCCGGCTTTTGGCTGTGGCTGAATTTTTACTCGGACAAGTGTTGGTGGTTGAGAATCTGGAAATGGCCAATGCGATTGCCAGCAAGCTCCATTATAGGTATCGAATTGTGACACTTGACGGTGATGTGGTGCACCCGGGAGGCTCTATGACAGGCGGGAGCCAGAGCGGGCGTGGTTCAGGGCTCTTGGCCATCAATCGCGGGATCGAAGAGGTTCAAAAGGAATTGAAGGACGTCGAGCTTCAATTAAAGTCGGTACGTGGCGAAATGGATTTGGCAGTACAAAAAGAGCAGGACATGCAAAAAGGGTGGAACTTGTCAGAAGAGCGTCATCGTCAATTGGAACAGTCGATTCGCGAAAAGGAGAATGAATGGCGGCTGCAGGCCATCACCTATCAAAGGCAGACCGAAAGCGAAAAAACCCTTCGGCTCGAGACGGCGCAATTGCAACAGGAATATGAAGAGCAGGAATCAAAAAGGAAGCAGCTTGAAGGTGCAGTGGCTGCCATCGAAGCACAGGTGGCATCGACTGAGCAGTCTATCGCCATCCTTGAACAACATATTACTGAAGAAGAAGCCAAACAAGAAGAACATCAGGACGAGTGGACCGAATGGAGAGTCAAACTCGCAGAGTGTGAAGAAGCGCTTCGAAGTGTAGAGAGCTCGCGCCAGCGTTTTCATCAGGAACTCACACAGCATAGCGAACAGGAAACGGAGAGCAAGACTGCGCTATTGAGTTTGCAGAGCAGGTTAGATTTGCATGCGGAAGAAGAAAATCGGCTGCTTTTAGAACGGGACAAATGGCGGGAGCAATTGGTAAGCGTTGAAGAAGCATTGAAGATGGCGCTAGCTTTAAGGCAGGAACATGCCAATGCGTTTGCGAGCGTCGAATCAGAGGTGCAAAAGGTGCGAAACATCCGCAGGCAAAAAGAAAGTCAATTACACGAATGGCAGGTGCAACTGGGCAAACTGTCGGTGGAACTGACAACCAAGGAAAATGAACTGCGAGAAAAGCACGGGCTTGGCATAGAGCTTGCGAGGACTCGTTACCCATTGAACCAGCCACTCTCTGATGCAAAAAAGCGACTGGGAGCGCTGCGTGAGGACCTGAAGCAATACGAAGGGGTCAATCTTGGCGATATTGAGGAATATGAACGGTTGAGAGAGCGCCACCATTTTTTGGTGGAGGAAGAGGCTGACTTAGAACAGGCGCAAACACAGTTGCGAGAATTGATTGCAGAGATGGATGCCGAAATGGGCAAGCGTTTTATGGAGACGTTTACTCAGGTCAAAACCCACTTTCAAGAAGTGTTTCAGGCCTTGTTTGGCGGTGGCAGGGCAGACTTGCAATTGACGGGTTCTGGCGACCCGTTGACAGACGGTGTCGATATATTGGCAGAACCACCCGGCAAAAAATTACAAATTCTCTCGCTGCTTTCTGGTGGAGAAAGAGCGCTCACGGCGCTGGCGTTGCTTTTTTCTATCTTGAAAGTGAGGCCTGTGCCATTTTGTGTGCTGGACGAAGTTGAAGCGGCACTGGATGAAGTGAACGTAACTAGGTTTGCAGAATACTTAAAACAATTTTCCAAAGAGACGCAATTTATTATGATCACGCATCGGCGCGGGACGATGGAATCGGCAGATGTGCTTTACGGTGTCACCATGCAGGATACTGGTGTTTCTAAATTGGTATCGGTGCGTGTGATGGAAGAAACGGCCTAATTTATAGGAGAAGGTGAAAGCCATTGGGTTTTTTTCAACGACTCAAATCCGGACTGGCAAAAACGCGTCAGGCGTTCACAGACAGAATCAGAGACGTTCTTGGCAGGCGCAAAATTGATGACGAAGTGTACGAGGATCTGGAAGATATTCTGCTTGGGGCAGACCTTGGCGTATCGACCACGGAAGTATTGTTGAGCGCCTTGATGAAAGAAGCTAAGCGCAAAAAGCTAGAGACGGCGGATCAACTGATCCCGGTGCTAAGGGATTTGATCTTGGAAACTTTTGCAGAGAATGAACCTGTTGAATCGAATGTGGGTAAAGGCATGACGGTGATTCTTGTAGTCGGCGTCAATGGCGTTGGCAAGACGACCACCATTGGCAAATTGGCTCACCACTATCTTGCATCAGGCAAAAAAGTGCTCATGGCTGCGGGAGATACGTTTCGGGCGGCGGCCATCGAGCAATTGGTGGTCTGGGGAGAGCGCGCCGGGGTGGACGTGATCAAGCAAAATCAGGGGGCCGATGCGGCCGCGGTTATTTTTGACGGAATCCAGGCGGCAAAAGCAAGATCAGCTGACATCCTCATCTGCGATACGGCAGGTCGGTTGCAAAATAAGGCGCATCTCATGGAGGAACTGCAGAAAATCCATCGCATCATCAAACGCGAAGTGCCAGACGGTATTCATGAAGTACTTTTGGTGCTCGATGCGACGACCGGTCAAAATGCGGTCGTTCAGGCCAAAATGTTTAACGAGGTGGCGGAACTTACCGGCATTGTCCTGACCAAACTTGACGGTACCGCAAAAGGTGGCGTGGTCATCGCCATCAAACAGGAGTTGAACATCCCCATAAAGTGGGTGGGAGTGGGAGAAGGGATGGACGACTTACAGCCTTTTTCTGCGCAGGAATTCGTGGAGGCATTATTTGAACAGGTGTAACATGTGGTAGGTGACAAGGAATTTTACTTGACAGCAAGATGGCGCTAATGTATGCTGTGAAAGTCAGATTCTAGGTGGAGGTCCCATGCTGGAAAAAGCGGTGGAAACCAGTATCCTTTTTGACTATTACGGCGGATTGTTAACGGAGAAGCAGCGCCAGATTATGGAACTTCGATTCGCGGAAGATCTATCGCTTGCGGAGATCGCGGAACAATTGTCGATATCCCGGCAAGCGGTGCATGATGCAATCCAGCGAACGACACAGCAACTTTTTGATTATGAAGACAAGCTAGGTTTGCTAAAGATTCGCCATCTCAGGCACAACAAGTTGCAAATATTAGAAAGCCAGCTTCGCGAACAAGGGTGTTTAAGCGAAGGGATTGGCCAATTGATCAATGAGCTCATGGAATGAAGTGGGAGTGAACCTGCGTGTTTGATACGCTGACGAATCGATTGCAAGGGGCATTTCAACGCCTGCGGGGCAAAGGCCGGTTGACGGAAGAAGACGTCAAAGAGGCGATGCGCGAAGTTCGGCGCGCCTTATTGGAAGCAGACGTCAACCACGTAGTGGCGAAAGAATTTACGGATCGCATTCGGGAAAAAGCGGTCGGACAGGAAGTCCTGCAAAGCCTTACTGCTGCCCAACAAGTGGTAAAGATTGTCCATGATGAACTGATTGAGTTGATGGGTGGCTCCCAGGAAAAAATCGCACGGGCTTCGAAGCCGCCTACTGTGGTGATGATGGTGGGATTGCAGGGGGCTGGGAAGACCACTGCTGCAGCCAAACTGGCCCGTTACTTGTCGACACAGGAACATCGCCGTCCTCTACTCGTTGCGGCAGATATTTATCGACCGGCAGCTATCGATCAATTGAAGGTGCTTGGCAAACAGGTGAATGTGCCAGTATTTTCGATTGAAAGCGGAGCTAAACCACAGGAGATTGTCCAGAGTGCGCTTGCGGAGGCAAGGCGCGGCGGTTATGACTATGTGCTCGTGGATACAGCCGGCCGACTGCATATTGACGATGAACTGATGCACGAGCTTGATGATCTTGTGGATATTGCAAGTCCTGAAGAAATTTTGCTCGTGATCGATGCGATGACTGGTCAGGATGCCATCCACGTGGCGCAAAGTTTTCACGAGCGGCTTCATTTGACGGGACTCGTACTCACAAAACTCGATGGCGACACGAGGGGCGGCGCTGCACTGACCGTACGGCACGTGACTGGTTGTCCGGTAAAATTCGTCGGAACGGGCGAGAAGACGGACGCGCTTGAACCCTTTTATCCTGATCGGTTGGCTTCAAGGATTCTTGGTATGGGCGATGTGCTGACTTTAATTGAGAAAGCACAGGCCACGTTTGATGAGAAGGAAGCCAAAGACCTAGAGGCCAAGATTCGACGCAATGAATTTACACTCGAAGATTTTTTGAACCAACTGCGACAAATGCGTAACATGGGGCCGCTTGACCAGCTTCTCGGCATGATACCAGGGATGAATAAGTTGAAGCATCAACTCGAAGGCAGGTCCATCGACGAGAGCCAGATCGGGAAAGTGGAAGCGATCATTTTGTCAATGACAAAGGAAGAACGACAAAAGCCTGAACTTGTCATGAAAAGCTCGAGCCGTAGGGTGAGGGTGGCCAAAGGAAGCGGGACCCAGGTCAAGGACGTGAACCAGTTATTGCAGCGTTTTGAAGAGATGCGCAAAATGATGAAGATGTTCAGTGGCCCTGGTGGTAAGCGCAAGATGCGTGGCATTGGCGATTTGACAAGCGCGATGCAGGGCGGATCAAACACCACCCAAACAAGAACGCATCGTCACAAGAAGAAAAGATAGATTCAGATTACATCAAGGAGGTGAAGAAAAATGGCAGTGAAAATTCGCTTAAAAAGAATGGGTGCAAAGAAAAGTCCTTTTTACCGTGTAGTCGTGGCGGACTCCCGTTCACCAAGGGATGGTCGCTTTGTTGAGGAGATTGGTACTTATAATCCGTTGACCGAACCCGCGCAAATCCAGATCAAGGAAGACCGTGCGTTATACTGGTTGCAAGTGGGAGCGCAACCTTCTGATACTGCTCGTTCGTTGCTTAGTAAAGTTGGCGTGATGAAAAAGTATCATGAATCCCGTCACACCAAAGCATAAGTCGGCACCCAAGTAGGGAGTCGCGGAGGCGATTAGCATGAAAGAATTGATTGAGTTAATCGTACGCCATTTGGTGGATCAACCTGATGAGGTGCAGGTCCGCGAAGTCGAGACTGAACGAGGAGTTACTTTTGAACTCAGCGTGGCTCCGGAAGACGTTGGTAAAGTCATTGGCAAAGGCGGACGAACCGTCAAATCAATTCGTACTGTTGTGGTTGCAGCTTCTTTTCCAGAGAGAAAGAACGTTTCCATCGAAATTGTATAATGTGGGGCAGACGGGTTCGTCAAGCCCCGTTTTGCCTTTTTAACAGTGTAGAAGTCAAGGAATGACAAAAAAAGGAGTGTTGGTTTTGATATCTATTCGTCAACCTGTCACGATTAAAATCATTTTGACCGAAGAAACCAAACAGGCATGGCTTGCGGAACTGAGAAGGCTCGTTAATAGCACGATCGCCGAACTGGAAGAGCTCGAATTCAGAAGCAAACAATGGCTTCGTGATGCGGAAAAGCAAGGGGAAGGCGCTGTTCAGGCCACGGAGGAACGAATTGAGCAGGAGAAAAACCAACGCATTGAGCAACGGGAACAGTTGATTCAACAATTGACGCAAATTCAGCAAATGGATATCGGAACAGAAGTGGCCAACGGAACGGTAGAGACCTCCGTGGATGTTAAAGTAGGCGATTCGTGGGATGCTATAGCCCAAGGCAGCGAAATTGTTATAAAAGATGGCGTGGTCGTTGAGATCAGACAAAATGGACAAGTCCTCGAAAGCTGATTTGATGCTAACAGTCTTCTGGGAGGTTTAGCAGCTTTGGGAGAAATGTTTACTGTCGGAACGATCGTTGGACCGCACGGCTTAAAAGGTGAAGTGAAAGTGTTTTCACGCACCGATTACCCCGAATTGCGATTTGCACCTGGCTCTAGATTACTGGTATTCCGTCAAGGTCTAGAAAAGCCTGAAGAATTGGTCATCAAGTCTTCCCGCATTCACAAGTCGCTTTATCTGGTATTATTTGAAGGTTTTGAATCGGTGGAACTGGTGGAAAAGATGAGAGGGGCAGAATTAAAGGTCCTTCGATCGGATGCACCGCCTTTGCCAGAGGGTGAATATTGGATTGACGACTTGATCAATTGCCAGGTGGTGGCCGAAAGTGGCGAAGTGTTGGGACAAATCACCGATGTGCTGACTCCTGGAGCTAATGATGTGTATGTCGTTCGAAAACCCGGTCGGAAAGATATTTTAATTCCGGCGATTCCCCAGTGCGTCTTGAATGTGGATGTGGAGAATAAGCGCATGCTCATTCATCTGATGCCGGGATTAATTGATGAAGTTTAAGGAAATGGCGGGGGCTATTTTTTGGAAATTGATGTGTTGACGTTATTCCCCGAGGTGTTTGAAACCTATTTGCAAACCAGTGTGATCAAGCGGGCACAAGAAAGTGAAGCCGTGCAAGTAAAGTTGGTTAATTTCAGGGAGTATTCACTCGATCGACATCATACTGTAGATGATTATCCGTTTGGCGGAGGGGCAGGGATGGTATTAAAACCTGAACCCCTTTTTCGTGCGGTAGAAGCGTTGAATAAGGATGATAAGGCAATTGATCGTATCATCCTTCTTTCTCCTCAGGGGAAGCCGTTCACGCAAAGCATTGCGAAAGAACTATCGAATGTTCAACGATTGGTGCTGATATGTGGACATTATGAAGGATTTGATGAGCGCATACGAGAGCATCTGGTGACAGATGAACTGTCAATTGGCGATTATGTACTTACTGGAGGGGAACTAGCAGCGCTGGTGGTAATGGATGCAGTGATCCGATTGATCCCAGGTGTCTTGGGGAACCCTGATAGTGCGAGTAGTGATTCTTTTTCAAACGGTTTGTTAGAGCACCCTCAATACACAAGACCGCGTAAGTTTCTTGATTGGGAAGTTCCAGAGGTGCTGCTATCGGGCAATCATCAGGACATAGCCAAGTGGCGACATGAACAATCACTTTTAAGGACTCTTCAAAGAAGACCGGAGCTACTTGCCAATGTGGAAGTGTCTCAAAAGGATCGTGAATGGCTTAAGCAGAACCAACGCAATGAGCCCACCGTTTGAAAACATCTGACTGTATCCCTTTGACGAATTCATTGGTGGGCTCAACGTAGAGTATGATCAAACTCGGTAAACGGTGTGGGCGAACCAGCATTTTTCAAGACACATGGATTGCCATGATAGTATTGCAAGTATAAAATATCGATGCAAAATGTCGATGTGTGGTTGACATCGACAATCAGGCATGGTATATTACGTTTTGTCGCCGCGAGGGCGGCGGTTCGATCCTTGAAAACTAAACACGTATAGAGTACCACGTGCGTGATATGCAATGCAGCAACAACGTCAGTAAGTAATGGCAACGAGCCACGAGTAGATCGAGGAACTGGCGGCGTGACCTAGCGATGGTATAAGGATACCGGAGCGAGGAAGCGATGGCGAGTGACAAAGAGATACGAAGTGGATCGGCAGCCATTTGAATGAGAGTTTGATCCTGGCTCAGGACGAACGCTGGCGGCGTGCCTAATACATGCAAGTCGAGCGAGGGTCTTCGGACCCTAGCGGCGGACGGGTGAGTAACACGTGGGGAACCTGGCACAGAGTGG
>JAJZAS010000231.1 GCA_021799325.1 Bacillota bacterium
GACACAATCTGATTCACTTTGTTGAAAAAATTGCAGCAATCTTCTTAGCCGTCATTTTTATCATCACGACACTCTATGCCATGAGCCATATTCATTTTGATGTCGTTGAAAATACAAAAGCATTTTTGTATAGCGGTACGGCAGGTTCCATTATCCTGACCATTGGTACTACCTTGTCTTACATGATGGGATGGTTGACCTTTAGTTCGGATTACAGCCGCTACTTGCCGAAGGATACCCCCAATAAAAAAGCGTTCAGTTTTGCCTTTTTCGGTAATTTTATTCCCGCAGTTTGGTTGGAACTGCTCGGTGCAGGGCTCGCCACGGTCAACCCCAACATCAGCAAGCCTACCGATTTAGTGTCAGGTCTCATGCCTCATCCGATTGTAGTCGTGACCATGATTGCGATCATGCTCGGTACGGTTACCGCCAATGTACTCAACATCTACTCCGGTTCATTGTCGCTGCTAGCGATTGACGTCAAGTGGATGAGAGCTATTGCGCCAAAACGCTGGATCGCTGCGCTCATCATCGGCGTGCTCGGTGGAATCCTGTCCTACCTTGGAGGAACCAGTGGGTACTATGAAAATTACAGTTACTTCTTGCTGCTCCTTGCGTATTGGATCAGCCCGTGGCTCGCGATCATCGTCACTGACTACATGATGTACAGACGCCAACGGGATGAAGTGGACCAGTTCTATGAAGGTAGCGGGAAAGTAAAAGCGGGCGTTTACGCGTTTATTATTGCGATCATCGCTTCTTACCCATTCTTCAACCAGTCACTTTTGATCGGGCCCATCGCAAAAGCCTATCCACAAATTGGTGATATTTCGTACTATGTGAGTTTTGTGGTCGCCATGGTCCTTTATGCGATTTTCAGTCGTTTCGATAAAAATACAGCGGCTCAAAAGAATAGCAAAGCGGCTTAATCATCCGCTACAAAACCCCCGCACGCAGGAATTTAGTCCTGCGTTGTGGGGGTTTTTTCTATGGCAAATAGGAGATAATTTGCAGTTCGTTTTGTGCTGAGGAAGGAAATACACTGGCGAAGACGTGTTTTGTCCCTTGACCGTTCGCGTTAATCCAGGCCGCCTGATTGGGCAGAGCATAAACGATTTGTTTGCCAGAAGCATCAAATGCAGGATTCATCACTCCGGTCCCTGCATTTTTTAATACGTTCAGTGAATGGCTAGGTAAAGATATAGTGCCCAATTGCAGATTGGAAAACCAACGATTGATGGCGGATCCGCTTGCAAGTTGACTGGCAGGTTGCTTTTTGCCAAGGACCACCGCCATTTGGGTGTGACTCGGGTTTAGTGCTGGAAACATTGCTAATTGTTGGGTTGGTACCTTCATCGAGCGATGGGGCCAAAAAATGAGTGATTCTTGATCGCCAAGGAAATAAGAGCGACTGTAATTTTGCCAAATAACAGCATTTTGCCTGTTCGCAGGTAAGACAGAGTTCGCACTGGCATACGTGTGGGAGACCAGCGTGGATTTGCCGTTTTGATAAACATAGAGAGGCAATCCATCGGCTGCAATCGAGGCAGAATGGTACGGATCATACCAATAAAAAAATGCCGTTTGGTTAAGCCAAGGCCCCAATATCAGTCCATTGGGTGGGGTGCTTTTGATGAGGGGCGATAGGGAAGTTGAACCAACATTCCAGATGGCGATTTGATCGTAGTCGTCAGTGTAATTATTGTCGTTTAATGTGAGGGATAGCAGCGCTTGATGTTGGTTAAAGAAGGAAATTCCTGTGATTCGACTGTTTGGCGGTAACTTGATCGGAATTTCTACCGGATTGTCAGGAGGCGTGACTCGGTAGAACTTTCCTCCCATTGTACTGTAATAGTAAGTATGTCCATGCGGAACAAACGTCCCTGCGTATAGAGCGGATCCCAGGTTGGTTTTCACTTTACCATTGGAGCTGTCCAAAAAGTTTTGGATTTGGTTGTTTTGGATGACCGAAGTGGACATCCAAAGTCCATCCCCTGAAAAAGACGCCGCAATGACGTGGCGTTGCACAAAATAAGAATGAGTAGATTGATGGAAATTGAGTATGGTAAACAAGTTGCTTCCATTGATGCCATCGTTGCCAATGAGCAGTGCAATATCACCGAGTCCCTTAAATTGCAGCGGTTGTAGCTGCAGTTTAGGGGCGGCAGTAGAGGCTGAAGCAGTGGCTTGACTAGCAACAAGCGATGCGATCAGCAATAGGGAGGCTATCACGCCGGTTCGTCTATGGGCCATTTTTATGATCTTCCTTTTTTGTCTTCACAAGTTTAGACGAAGCAAAGCGATCAATCGTTACATGAAAAAAACAGGTGCCGCGATGGGCACCTGCCGGTAAGCTCTTAACTCTACCTACATACCGAGTGCCTCAAGCCGTCTTTTCTCCACTGTGTTTAATAAGCTGGTGAACGAGTCGATGAATTGCTGTAACCCTTTTTGCTTTAAATCCGCACCGATTGCTTCTATATCGAGTCCCGCATCCATGCACGCTCGCATGACCTGATCGTCTTCCCGGGAAAACTGGTCGACAGTGCGTTTCGCAGTGCCATGATCCATAAAGGCATTCATTGTCGCAGGTGGCATCGTATTAACCGTATCAGGTCCAATTAGCTGATCCACATACAGTACATCGGAAAGTTGCGGATTTTTGGTGCCAGTAGAGGCAAACAGCGGTCGTTGCGGGCGTGCGCCTGCTTCTTTCAAGCGCAGAAACCGACCACTTTGAAACAAGTTCAAATATTCTCTGTAGATTTGCCTAGCATTGGCGACCGCCACTTTACCAAGTAGCGACTCTTTTGCATCGCCTTCAAGTATGGATTCGACGGCGCTGTCCATGCGGCTGACAAAGATACTGGCCACTGAAGCCACT
>JAJZAS010000232.1 GCA_021799325.1 Bacillota bacterium
CAGGTAATGGTGCAGAATGGATTCGTGAATATTTCTTCTGATCGACGGGAAATGATCAATCATTTTGTGTCCAGTGATATGGTGATTGATCATTTGATATTGGGTGTTGGCTGGTTTCAAGAAGAATTATCGCTTTTGCCTTGGAAAGCCCGCGAAGAAATGATCAATGAACTGCGCCAACGCGGTACCATCGTCTGTGAACAATATCCGGATTCAGAGCGAATTTTACATGCACAGATTCAATTTATTAAAGGAAATAGGCCCTTGTAATCTATACTCATCCTCTGTGGAAACAACGTATACTTTTACTTTCATCTCATGATGACATAACATGCATTTCATCTTTTCGTCCTCCTTGGCTACTTCTATTGCACTATGTAGAGTGTTCAGAAAGGAGGATTTTATGTTGGGTACACTGGCAATGACAAAGAATTGCATACCTCAACTTCCCCAAATTCCTTATCGACATGGGCGCGCAATGCCTGAAGGGATTGTTTTTCACTGCACTTCTTCTAACGGGCGTCCTGATCTTGCTGTACAGGAAGCAGACTATGAAGCACGGTCCTGGAACCAGGCGTTTGTTCACTTTTTTGTCGATGATAAAAAAATCATCCAGGTGGCCGACACGGATTATATAGCATGGGGATGCGGTCCCATAGGGAATCCTCGATTCCTGCAAATTGAGTTGTGCATGTTTGATGTAAAGGATAGAACCTCATTTACTCAAGCCTATACTAAATACATACAACTGGCGGCATTCCTGCTATTGCACTATCGTCTGGAGCCAAAGGGCGGTGCTCCTTACGGCACACTCTGGTCGCATCAGGATGTGAGTCGGTATTTGGGTGGGACATCGCATACTGATCCGATCGCGTATTTAAGTTCCCATGGGATATCGTGGAACCAGCACCTGGTTAATGTTCGACATGCTTATGTGCAGTTACAACGGAAGCAGCGTTTTGTCTCGGTCACAGGTTGGTTTGATTCACTTGCGGAAGCGGAGGCGGCTTCTTTGCGCATCAAAGAGGCGACCGGTTGGAATTCATGGGCTAAGTGTGATTAATTCTATCATCAACAAGAACATACGTTTGCTTTTTATTGGGGATGTAGTATAATCGCCTTATCGAGAACATTTGTTCGATATGGTGTCTGCGTTTTGACGAGACGCTAAATTTGACAGATGGCGGGCGACTGATGATGAATTGGATTTACGGCTTGGTTGATATGCAATCATTTTATGCGAGTTGTGAGGTGGCATCTCGACCGGAATTCGCGCTAAAAAGACGCGAGGATGACGATAATTCCGATCCCGCATTAGTGGTGGCAGGGGACCCTAAACGTAGGACAGGGATTATTTTGGCTGCCACGCCACCTGCCAAACACCTAGGCGTCAGTACGGCGATGACGTTAGGTGAGGCCTTGCAATTGGCGCCAGATTTGATCGTCGTGCGACCTCGTATGGAATTTTATTTGCAGGTGAGTGTGCGCATTCAACTGCTGATGAAGCAACTATTTCCGCTTCAGGAACAATTCTCAGTGGATGAAGGATTCTTTGCCTTTCCCTGGCCCTCCGATTTATTTCCTGATCCCATACAAGCGGCCAAAGAATTGAAGCGGGCCATATGGGACCAATTTCATATTCGTTGCCGTGTCGGCATGTCCTACAACAAATGGATGGCTAAGATGGCCAATAAGGCAGCGAAAACCATGCCAGAACGAGTGGTCTGGTGGACAGAAAATGACGTGACGGAAAAATTACAAACCCTTTCTGTTTTCGAGATGTGGGGATTGAAGAAACGAGCGCGTGTTTTACATGATGAATTTCAAGTCGAGACCATTGGGGATATTGCTAAACTGCCATTACCCCTTGTTCGCCATCGCTTTGGCGTGTGGGGAGAGGTGATCCATCGTTGGAGCACAGGGCACGATGCCTCTGCCATTAATCCGGATGCTTATCATCAACCTCATAAAGGACTTTCCCATCGAATTACACTTCCCCGTGACTACGAAGAGCGTGAAGAGATCAAGGTGGTCATTCTCGAGTTATTGGATGAAGTCACATTTCGCGCACGCGCTGCAGGTCAAAAGGGAAGGCGAGTAGGGCTTGGAATGACGTATGGAAGCTTTTCGGGAGGATTTTATCGCGCGAAAACCCTAGACTATTACACACAGGATACCCTTACCATCTATCCCGAAGTTTTGGCTTTATTGGATAAGTATTGGAACGGGAGCAGTGTCAGGGCAATTGTCGTTTCACTGGATATGCTTCAACCTGCCACTTCGCTGCAATTGTCTTTTTTTGATCATGCACCAAAGCGTGAACAATTGATTCATACGGTGGACCATTTGCGATTGCGCTTTGGAGAAGCCAGTGTGATGAGAGCGGTGAGCCTTGGCAGAGCAGGGCAATTGCGTGATCGCAGCCGTAAAATAGGCGGCCATTACAGGTAGAAGGGAAGGTATTTCATGAACATAGCGGACGGGAATATCTTTGAAGCCATGCGGTTGGTCTTACCGGAACATCGGGAATTGATGGGCGAACTAGGTAGATTAACAAGGAACAGGAAACGTCCGGAATTAGCAGACGATGAAGTGGCGGAATTCGAGTATCTGTGGGGAGAGGCTTGGATGGGGCAATGTGTGCTGGAGGTGACGTTGTTTCAGTCGGGGGATGAGCACACTATTTGCGGAATTCCGCTGAGTTACCAACCACCATTGCGGTTGCAGACTGAACATGGATGTATAATGATAGCACTGCAGGACATTATTCATGTCAAACGATTATAATGATCATCGAGATCAGCAGTGGGAAGTGAGTATACATTGGAAAAAAAGAAGATTGGTAAGTTAACCG
>JAJZAS010000009.1 GCA_021799325.1 Bacillota bacterium
GTGCGCTGGCATGATGCAACACGCATCCGTGAATTGACAATAGAACTGACAAAGGTGCCAAGCATTTCGGGGACAGATCAGGAACGGGAGATGGCGAATACCATCTATCAGATCTTAAAAAGTAACGATTACTTTGCAGCGCATCCGGAATTTTTGGAAAAACACTCGATTCCGGGTGATCCTTGGTCTCGCGAAGTGATCACTGCATTTGTCAAAGGAACAGGGAGTTCCCACAAAACGGTGGTGCTGTTAAGTCACTACGATGTCGTAGGGACGGATGATTATGGGCGATTTCAGCAAATGGCGTTTGACCCTGAAACGATCACCGAGAAATTACGCAAAGAAAATCCGGACGGCTTGGCTGAGGATGCGCGCTTGGATTTGGAATCCGGGAAGTGGCTATTTGGGCGCGGTGTGATGGATATGAAAGCAGGACTTGCGTTGCAGATCGCGATGCTCGAGCACTATTCGCAACTAGAGGCGTGGGATGGCAATGTGATGCTAGTGGCTACGCCGGACGAAGAAACAGGCTCTGCTGGTATGTTTGAAGCGGTTGCGGTCTTGAATCGATTAAAGGAAAAATATGAGATGGATTATCAACTTTGCATTTGTTCCGAAGCCAATTGGCCTGTTTTTCCTGGTGATCACACCAAATACCTCTACACTGGATCTGTGGGAAAACTCTTGCCGGTAGTCAGTAGTGTAGGGACGGCGACTCATGTGGGATCTCCGCTGCTTGGCGTCAATGCGGCTTGGATGGCTGCTGAAGTGGTGAGCCTGATGGAGCTATCCCACGAATTTCAGGATAAGGTTGGCGATGAATCCACGCCGCTGCCGACTTGCCTGAATCTCCATATTGTCAAAGATGCGTATAATGTACAGACTCCTAGTTTTGCCTATGCGATGTTTAATGTGTTAACCATGAAGCAAACACCACAAGAAGTGTTAGCGAAAACGAAAAAGATGGCTGTTAGCGCGGCAGACCGAATCGTGGATCGCATCGAGAAAAGTTATTCGATGGCAAACTCGGGGAAAGACATCAATTCGATGCGGCCTAAGGTATTTCTGTATCAAGAGTTGTATGAAAGAGGGATTGCGCTATATGGAGAGGAGTTTGCCGATGAGATCCATCAAGAGATGCAACAACTATCGTCCTCTCAAGCGGAACCGCGAGAGGCCACGGTACATCTGATCCAGCACGTCAGCCATTATTTTATGGAGGAAGCGCCTTTCTATGTGATTGCGCTTGCGCCGCCTTTTTACCCGCACGTGGTACTCGAAGAAACCGGGTCAGACAAACCGCTAGTAGACATGATGGAAAAAGTATTGGCTGATGCATTAGCGGAAGATGGCGATGTGAAAATGATGCGGTTTTTCCCTGGATTGTCCGATGTCAGTTACGCGCGTATTCGCCATGCAGAGCAAACTATGGATGCGGTGAGACAAAACATGCCTGTATTTGGGCATTTGTATTCGTTGCCGATTGAGGAAATGACCAAGCTGAATTTGCCAACTGTGAATATCGGACCATTTGGAAAAGACGCACATCAGTGGACGGAACGACTGGAACTGACGTTTTCCACAGAGGTGGCTCCGCAACTATTGGCGAATACCATAGCCTATGTGCTGAACGATGGGAGCGAAAAAGGTGTATAAAAAGGCGATTGTTTCAAAGATCGGGCGTAATTTCGAAGAGGGCTTAAGTGGAAAATTTGGCGATTTGGGCAAGCCAGATTACCATAAGGCGTTATCGCAGCACGAAGCATATGTGCAGGCGCTCGAAAAGTGCGGACTTGAAGTAGAGGTGCTGGAGGCAGATGAGGCGTACCCTGATTCCACGTTTGTGGAGGACGTCGCCATCGTGACGGATCACTTTGCGGTGATCACCAACCCCGAACCTTTAAGTAGAAATGGGGAAGTGGCAAGAATGGAAGAAGTGTTAAAGAGACACTTCTCCACGCTGGAGCGAATTGCAGCGCCTGGAACCCTGGAAGGTGGGGATGTGCTACAAATTGGGAACACTTTTTACGTGGGCGTTTCAGAGCGGACGAATGAGAGTGGGGCCAAGCAATTGGCAGAGATATTGAGTAAGTATGGGTTTCAAACTGTCTTCGTGCCCATCAGTCGCGCTTTTCACTTAAAAGGGCTCGTTTCAGATTTGGGAGATGGCTATATCACGGTGGCAGGTGAACTTGTCGACCACCCGGCGTTTGAAGGGTATCACAAAATCATCGTCGACCCCGACGAGGCGTATGCGTGTAATGTGCTGCGTATCAACGAATATGTGCTGATCCCCCAAGGCTATGAAAAGACGAAGGGGAAAATTGTCGATGCGGGATTTCAGGTGATGGAGTTGGAAATGTCGGAGTTTCAAAAGCAGGACGGCAGTTTGACGTGTTTATCGTTGAAATTTTAGCAGCTAATAACTGTATATAAAATAACGATCTAATATTTTTAAAAATCAGCACATTTATTGATGTGTTGGTTTTTTTATGTTTTTAGAGGATTAAACTAAAATACTATACAATCATTCTACATCATTCGATTTTTTATTTGACAAACATTATACAATGAGGTAGATTAGTTGACAGGAACAACATTAGCACTGTAACACCTCGCCACTTGATCCTAAGTACCGGGGAGTTAGCCAATACTGCTGGATAGCGTAGGGTGCTTGTGGGGAAGAGGTGGGAAAATGTCTTTATCTATAGGCAATGAATCGTTTGTGGATGTTTTTCTTTATGAAACGCTGCAAAATATCGAGGAACTAGAAATTCTTATTTTACACAATCAGGGTGAAGCCGCATTTAGCCGTGAAGTGGTACAACAAATGTTTCGTATTCTTCACACCATCAAAGGCTCTGCAGCGATGATGTCTTACATGCCCATTTCCCATACGGCTCATGCATTGGAAGACGTTTTTTCCTATCTGAGGGAAGATAAGAATGATTCCTATGATACTGTCGCATTATCAGATTTAATTCTGGCAACGATTGATTTTATTAAGATGGAATGCACTAAAATTAGTGAAGGCCAAGAGCCGGATGGCAATTCGCAAGAACTGACAGATGACATTTACTCGTTTCTTGAGACAATGAAACAACACGTTAGCGATATCAGCACTGAAGCGGTTACTTCTTCTATGGAATCAGTTCCCCAAGGCCAATGGTATCGCGCATCTGTTCGATTTGAGGAAGGATGTGAGATGCTAAACGTCAGGGCTTTTGCGTTAGTGCATCAACTGACTCCACTAGTAAATGAGGTTCACTCTTTGCCGGAAGATCTTGTTGCGGAAGAGAGTGCCGTCATCATTGCAAAATCGGGATTGCAGCTTACTATTAAAACCTCCCAATCTTATGATGACCTGTTGAAGTTTTTTGAATCCATCGCCTTTCTTTCCGAACTGGATCTGCAAACGGATGCTGAATCGGAGACTGCTACCCACTGCGTAACTGATGATCAAGCCTCCCCCCCATCAAATCATGAATCCCCAACGCTTAGCGAACCAAATCGTGAACCACCATCTTCATCTTCTTCGAAGATGTCTGCTCCTCTTCAAACGATGATCAGCGTCAGTGTTGAAAAACTCGATAAACTCATGGACCTTGTTGGGGAAATGGTCATCGCAGAATCAATGGTAACGCACCATCCAGAGCTTCAAGGAATCAAATTGATCAATTTTCATCGTGATACACGCCAATTGCACAAAATTACTACCGAATTAAAGGAAATTGCATTGTCGATTCGCATGGTCCCGCTCACCAAAACCTTTCACAAAATGCATCGTGTCATTCGCGATGTGGCTAAAAAACTAGAAAAAGACGTGGAGATTGAGGTGATCGGGGATGACATTGAGGTGGATAAGAACATCATCGAGCACATCTCCGATCCTATCATGCACCTTGTGCGTAATGCAGTCGATCACGGACTAGAATCTATCCAAGAAAGACTGTCTTTGGGGAAACAACCCGCAGGGACAGTGACGTTAGAAGCACAGAATTCGGGAGGTTACGTGCTTGTCTCCATTCGTGACGATGGACGCGGGCTTGATCCCAAGCAATTGATACAAAAAGCGATAGAAAAAGGCTTGTTGCATAAACCGGCTAATGAGATGAGCGAGCAGGAAGCATTCAATCTAATATTTATGCCGGGATTTTCTACAAAAAAGGACGTTAGCGAATTTTCGGGGCGCGGAGTCGGCATGGATGTAGTGGCTCAAAACATCGAAGCGATTGGCGGCTCCGTGTTGGTTGACAGCCAGGTGGGGCACGGGACAAGCATCACCCTTAAAATTCCTACAACCCTTGCCATCATTGATGGAATGAACGTGCGCGTAGGCAGAGCTATTTATACGATCCCGACAACTGGAGTGATTGAGTCATTTCGACCTGTTGCGAGTGCGGTGCTGAGCGATCCGGATGGACGTGAAATGATTATGGTGAGGGGGCAAGCCTATTCGTTGATTCGATTGCATCGCAGATTTGGAGTTCGATCTGATGGTGAGGATGTGACCAAGGGAATTGTGTTGATGGTCATGGGGGAAGGTGGTCCCATTTGCATCGCAGCCGATGAATTGGTGGGAACACAGCAAGTGGTGGTGAAGGAGCTTCCCACCTATATACAACGACTTCAACCCACTTCAGGGTTGGCAGGTTGCACGCTTTTGGGAGACGGTAGCATTAGTTTGATTATCAACACGCTGGGGTTGACAGCATAAGGGAAAAGGAGGAAATGTGAATGTCGAAGGTATTATTGCAAACATCTGATGATTCAGTCGATTTTGATGAAGATACGCTGGCAGGCAAGTATCTGACGTTTTCGATAGGCGCAGAGTCATATGGCATAGAAATTCGACACGTCATCGAAATTATCAAGTTACAGCCGATGACGACAGTGCCGGAAATGCCGGATTATATTCAAGGGGTAATGAATCTGCGTGGTCAAATTTTTCCGGTGATGGATGTACGCAAAAGATTCAAAAAGGAAAGTGGTAATTACAATGATCGAACGTGCATCGTGGTAATAGATGTGAATGGCCTATCCATCGGGCTCATAGTAGACAGTGTTTCGGAAGTACTCGCGATTTCCAATGAAGACATCGTGAGTCCTCCTGATTTGGGAAATGATCGGCAACGCTACATCGATAGCATTTGTCGCGCAAATGGAGAAGTCAAGTTATTGGTCAATGCCGCAAAACTTATCGCTGATGAAGATCTTGAGTATTTTCAATAATCTTATGGAGGTTTTACAAATGAATTGGTTGAGAAATATCAGTATAGCGGCAAGAATGACGATTTTTACGATGGTGCTTAGTATCATGATTGCGGGCACGAGCCTATGGGCAGGAGTGCAAATGGCGTCAAGTAATGGATTTAAAGGGGGTAATGCTCTCTTTTGGATAGCGGTGGTGGTGACCGTTTTAGTGGCAGTCTTGGCCGCAACGTTCTTAGTTCGTTCAGTGCAGCGACCTTTGTTGTCACTACTTAAGGGAATGCAAGCCTCTCATGATCATGATACGGATGGCATGGTTGAAGCATCAGGCAAAGATCTGGTGGCACAAGTGGCAGCACTTCATAATGAATTGGTGGCAGACCGCCAAGCAAGTGGGGTGCTTGCGAGGGCTCTCGCTAATGGAGATCTCAATGTCGCGCAATTATCTGCTGAAGCAAAGGATCCAGTTCTACAACAGTTGAGGATTGTAGCAGAGAAGTGGCACCAATTTATTACTGAACTAGAACGAATGGCAAAAGAACATGAACTTGGGGATATCGACGTGGTGATGAATGCCAGCGAATTGAGCGGAATCTATCGTCAAATGGCGACTTCTGTAAACGATCTCGTACAGTCACACATCACGATCAAGAAAAAAGCGATGGCTTGCGTGGCCGAATTTGCAAAAGGTAATTTTGCTGCTGAACTGGAGAAATTTCCTGGCAAAAAGGCCTTTATCAATGACAACTTGGAACTGCTCCGTAAAAATTTAATCGACGTCAACAGTGAAATTGGTCGATTGATTGAGGCGTCAAAAGCGGGACAATTGAGCGAACGCGCTGATGAGAAGAAATTTGAGGGAGATTGGGCAGTGCTTATGAATGGGCTTAACGGCCTCATCGGTGCCATTATTGAACCGGTTAACGAAGCTGCGCTGGTGCTTGAAGAAATGTCGAAGGGCAATCTTGACGTTGCAGTGAATGGCAATTACAAAGGGGACCATGCCAAAATTAAAAAGTCGCTGAACGACACCATCCAGACTCTATCTGCCTATGTGGGCGAAATCAGTGAAGTGTTGACTGAGGTGGCAAACGGGAATCTCGATGTGGCAATTACTCGTGAGTATCGCGGAGATTTTACAAACATTAAAACCTCTTTGAATCATACGGTGGAAAGCATGTCTGGATACATCAATGAGATCAGCCATGTCCTTGGAGAGATTGCAGAGGGGAATTTGCAGGTGCAAACTTCTCGCGATTACGTGGGAGACTTCGAAGCGATCAAAACATCTTTGATCAAGATTACTGAAGCATTGAGCGATACCCTTACGGATATTCAGCAATCGGCTGATCAGGTGGCTATGGGGGCACATCAGGTCTCTGAATCTGCCATGGTATTGTCACAAGGGGCAACCGAACAAGCCAGTGCGGTGGAGGAACTCACAGCGACGATGGAACAAATCTCTGCTCAAACAAAGATTAACTCCAACAACGCCAATCAGGCGAATGAACTGGCTTTGACGGCTAAGGTTCAAGCCGAACGCGGCAATGAGCACATGTCGGAAATGCTGAATGCCATGGAGGAGATTAACGAATCTTCAACCAGTATTTCGAAGATTATCAAAGTCATCGACGAAATCGCCTTTCAAACGAACATTCTAGCGTTAAATGCAGCTGTTGAGGCAGCGAGAGCAGGCCAGCATGGGAAGGGATTCGCAGTGGTGGCAGAGGAGGTTCGGAACCTAGCTGCACGCAGTGCCGATGCCGCGAAGGAGACCACCATGCTGATAGAAAGTTCAATGGGGAAAGTGGCCGATGGTTCCAAAATCGCTAGCGAAACCGCAACAGCACTTGAGCAAATTGTACATGGCATTGCGGATATGGCTAATCTGGTCGGAGGGATCGCTGATGCTTCCAATGAACAGGCGGCTGGGATCACGCAAGTGAATCAAGGGATCATTCAAGTCTCCAAGGTGGTGCAGATCAATTCCGCAAGTTCTGAAGAAGGAGCTGCAGCAAGTCAGGAGCTTTCCAGTCAGGCAGAAGTATTAAAGACGATGGTAGGTCGGTTTTCTCTGAAAGATGAACGGAAGAGGGCGCGTGAAGAGGTTACTCCCGATATGCTGCGGGTTTTTGATCGGATGCGTTCATCGAAAACATCTAGAAGTGGACGAGGCTCCTCTGGTCTTGCATTAGCAATAGGCGGCGGAGACCTTGGAAAATATTAAGCGTTAAGACAATACACTTCTGCAACTGAATGCCTACAGATACCATGTGGGCGAATAGTTGCAGAAGTTTTTTTGTATTCTTTTGCTGGAAAAAGATTAGCGATCTTTGGATAGATTGAATGATTTTGAGGTTTGAAGCTTCGTTGGCGCGGTGATAATAATGAATAGACTAAGTGGACGAAGGATGTCATCAATTGAAAGCTATCATCTATACAAGGGTTTCAACGGAGGAGCAGACGCATGGTTACAGTTTGGATTCCCAACGGGAAAAATGCATCAAAAAAGCGGAATCTCTCGGCATCTCGCAACATGTCGTCTTTGAGGAAGCGGGCGTTTCCGGTGAAGTAGCTAATCGTCCTGCGCTGATGGATGCGATTGCTCTATTAAAATCAGATAAAAACGTCAGCTATTTTATCTGCAGTGATCCTGATCGGTTGTCACGCGATCTCGCCTATCTACTGCTTTTTACCGAGCAGATCAGCAAACACGCCGAACTGTTATTTACTGATTTTAATCGCGAGGCAACGGCGGAAGGACAGCTTTTTTATAATATTCGCGGTGCCATCGCCCAATTTGAAAAGGAACTGATCAAGCGCAGAATGAACACCGGAAAAGCGATAAAAGCGAAGGAGGGTGAATGGACGCACTGGCCAGATATATACGGGTATGACTATGAGGCGGGGGAGGTGTCCATTCAACCTAAAGAGGCAGAAGTGGTACAACTCATTTTTAAACTTGGCGCAAAAATGGGGATACGACAAGTGGCGAACCGTCTGGGTGAACTCGGCGTCCCTTCCCCGCGCGCTGGCAAAACTGTTTGGAGCTCATCGACTGTTCGTCGAATTTTATTAAATGAGTCGTATGTCACTGGGAAAACGCACATCCGCAAATGGGACACCACAGGGACCCATTTGAACAAGTATCGACCAGAAGAAGAGAAAATTTCCCGAAATTTACGTCCAGAACACGAATGGGTGGCAATGAGCATTCCTCCGATTATCGATCAGGCATTGTGGGACGAGGCACAATTGAGGTTAAATAATGCCCGCAGGAAAACAGAAACCTGGGACACCGCAGAGTATTTATTGAGCGGGTTGCTTCGATGCGGAGTCTGTGGGAAAACATGGCATGGGTACAGCACGTCAAAAACAAACGCCTCAGGCGTAAAACGTCGAACGATGTACTATGTGTGTACGAATCGGGCGCCAGGGCCGCCAAAGAGCAGTGGGACGCAAAAGTGTTCGACAGGCTATGTTCGGGCGAAAAATTGGGAGGACGAAGTGTGGGGCATGGTAAGAGGCTGGTTGGAAGATGATAGCGATATTGACGCATTTCATGAGTTCCAGGAAGAGTGGAGAAAACGTCAATCTACGGATCCTAAGGCGGAAGAACGGGCGCTCGTCCAAAAGCGATTGCAGGATCTCGAGCAGCAGGAGGACGCATTGATTGAAAGGCTGGCGAAGGAGCAGAACGCGCGGGTCCGACTAAAAATCGGCGATCAATTGGATGCCATCAGCAGTGAAGTGGATAAGATGCAAACGATATGGGAGGAACTTCAAAAAAGCGCTTCCGAAGTGTCGGTGACAGCAGTCAATCGCCAATTGGTTTGGCAGATTCGACAGGAGATGCAAGACTTAGAGAACGCCACCTGGGAGCAAAAGTTTAAGGCTATCCATCGCCTGATCCAAGAGATTGTGGTCGAGCAAAAGGAAGGCAAGACATATGATTTGGTCATCATCCCACAACCGTGAGGACGCCATCTATTTGTAGGTTGATCATCGGTTATACCCACTATTGGCATCGTTGGCGCCTTGATACTTGGTCAGGCAGCCGTGGCCGCAGGCATCATCAGTCCCCTTTTAATCATCGTGGTGGCCGTCACCGCACTAGGATCTTTCACCATTCCGGATTACAACTTAGGGTTTACTGTTCGTGTGCTTCGATTTGGCTACATCATCGCAGCCGCATTTTTAGGGTTTTATGGCATATGCCTTGGGCTCATGGTGCTTCTGGCACACCTTGTCTCCCTAAACAGCCTAGGCGTCCCCATGTTAGCACCTATTGCGCCGAAGGGTCGCTCCTCCCCCGATATCATCTGGCGCGCGCCAGCTTTTCAGATGGTCAGACGTCCCGAAGCGCTTGGCTCCAAAAATGTGATTCGGCTCGGATCACCTCGTAGGCTTGGGACTCGTGATCCACACGACAAAAATTGACCAATCCCAAGATGGAGGAGATATCATGCCAAAAAAGCGTATGCCTTCATTTCGCATTGGGCGCTTAGGCGTTCCCGAGCTAACTTCGCTTTTGATTATCTACTCCGTTTCTGATGTGTTTTTAAGTTACCCATCCCGAATCGTGACAGAGGGCGCCACCTCAGGGTGGATGATTCCACTTTTGGCTGGCGTCATTGTATTGGTAGTTTGGCTTTTTATTGATCGTATTTTAAAAAAATCCAAAACGACCAACGTCATTGAATCGCTTGCCACGTGGATGCCTTTTCCCTTGATCAGTGTGGTGCTTTTGATCTTATCTGTCTTTATTCTACTGCAAACCTCCCTCATATTGCGCGAATTTACAGAAGCAGTGATCGCGACCGTGCTTCCGAACACCCCTCCGCCTATTGTTGCACTGACGTTTTTGCTGGTAGTGATCTACCTAAGCAGCAAAGGCGTCGAGGTAATCTCTCGCGCGGCACTGATGTTTATGTATTCTTTTATCGCGGGGATGATCCTTCTTTTGGTGTTGCCACTCTCATGGTTTCATACCGTGCAATTATTGCCCGTTTGGGGGAATGGCATCAAAAATATCGCAGCCTATGGCATGATCAACACCAGTACGTTTTATCAGATACTCATTTTGCTCTTTCTGTCTCCTGCGCTTCGAAAAGAATCGCTGCGTACGAAGGTGGGAATCTACAGCATCATTGTCAGTGCGGTGCTGGTCAGCGCTTTTGTCATCGTATTGCTCGGCACTTTCACCATGCCGGTCACTGAAAAAATGACCTATCCCATCTACCAACTCTCGCGCATTATCTACGTCAGCCGCTTCATCCAACGACTCGAAGCTATTTTTGTATTTATCTGGACTTCTGCCGCCGTGATTAAAATGGGACTTGGCCTGTGGTTCACCGCTTACTTGTTTGCCTATGCGCAAAAAATACCCGTCTATCGGCCACTCATATTCATCTTTGCGCTCATTTTGTATATGCTCACCTTTTTACCGCCAGATCTGCCGACAGTCCTCAGCTTGGCCGGCAGCATTTACGAAACATACGGAGGACTCATCACGATCCTCTTGCCGGTCCTGCTCGTTTTGTTCGTCCACTTTAGAAGGCCCACCGCAAAGTTGCAGCACCAGCAGGAAGAGGGGAGGCGAGGGTAGTGCAAGTGGTCGAATGGTTGCTGCTCCTCGTGATTCCAGCTTGGGTGGTCACTTACACCATCAATTTCGCTCGTTATTTATGGAAAAAGAGTTTTGTGGGCGCCGCCATCAGCAGTTTGGTGCTGGCCGTTTTGGGTGGACTGGGAGCAGTGGTGTTTTTTTACTTTCAGGTGTTTGGGATGTGACCCAACTGGATTGCACCTTTCCCCCCTCCTTTGCGATAATGAAGGCACCAATAAACTGAAGTGGGGCCACTCATTTGAATTTGACGGAAGTGGAACTTTATACGGACGGCGCCTGTAGCGGTAACCCGGGTCCTGGCGGATGGGGGGCTATTCTGGTGGCTGGCGCGAAGGAAAAAGAATTGGCTGGCGGCGAAGCGGACACTACGAATCAACGCATGGAATTACAGGCGGTAATCGAGGGGCTGCGGGCGTTAAAACGACCTTGCAAGGTGACGGTCTATAGCGATTCTGCCTATTTTATCAATGCACTCGAGAAAAAGTGGTACGTCAATTGGAGAAAAAACGGTTGGAAGAACAGCAAAGGGGAGGCAGTGAAAAATCGCGATCTTTGGGAAGCGCTGCTTCAGGAGATGGAGAGGCATCAATTGTTGCTGCAAAAGGTAAAAGGGCATAGCGGCCATCACTACAATGAACGCTGTGATGCCTTGGCAAGAGCGGCAGTGCCAAAAAAGTAGGATGAGAGACTTGCCAAACGATCGTTACGATATCACCATGCCCACGCTGGAACTTGCTGCGAACACGGTGGGGATCGAAAAGTTTGGGGTGACCTCCGCTGACCCCTTTCACACCCTAGTCTCCTTTTTGGAGAGCTACTACGAGGAGGGGAGGGACACCGGCTTTGAGCACCCCATGTCTGATTTTCGCTGGAATCCCCGCGCTTATTTTCCTGAAGCCAAGTCTATCATTGCGGTGGCGGTGCCCTATCAAACGAAGCAAAGTCAGGCGATGCAGCATCCATCGGGGCGAACAGGGCTTGTGTCCCGCTATGCGTGGGGCCAGGACTACCATGTGGTGATGAAAGCGCAATTGGAGCAACTTTCTATGAAATTAGCAGCACTCTTGGGAGAGCCTGTGAAGGCGTTGGCGTGCGTGGATACCACACCGCTCGTGGACCGTGCGATTGCACTTCGCGCAGGAATCGGATGGATAGGCAAAAACGGCATGCTGATCACAAAGGAATACGGCTCCTACGTGTTTTTGGGGGCGCTTTTGGTAGATAAAATCATGGAGCCTGCACCGACTTCTCCTACCCTCATCGATGATTGCGGGGAATGCACTTTGTGCCTGCAGGCTTGTCCGACAGGGGCGCTCTTAGATCATGGGAGGTTAGACGGGAAAAAATGCCTTTCAGGGATCACCCAAATCAAAGGCATGATCCCCGAAGAGTACCGCACTAAGCTAGGCAGGAGAATTTGGGGTTGTGATACGTGTCAGACGGTGTGCCCCAAGAATCGCCATACGTTGGTCAGCATGCGCGAGGCATTTGAACCAGATCCGGCCCTTGGATTCCCTGATTTAAAAGCACTCCTTCACGTCAGCGGTCGTCAGTTCAAACAGTTGTACGGCCACACAGCAGCCGCATGGCGCGGCCATCAGGTGATTCGGCGCAATGCCATCATCGCACTTGCAAATGCCGGAGATACCGAGGCCGTTCCAGATCTTCTCCCTCTTCTAAACGATCCTCGCTCCGAGATCAGGGGGTCGGTGGCATGGGCGCTACATCGACTCGCTCCTGAAGATACTCGTGAATTGGTGTATGTCGCCTGGCAGAAAGAAAATGATGAGCTGGCGAAAATTGAAATGGCCTGGTCACTTGAAAGCTAATCCTCTCCCCATTTGCGACGAGTGACTTGTCTCGTATAGGATTGTAAAAATTGTTGGCGGTCGGTTTCCATCAAGATCGCTTTTTTTAAGTGCTGAAGCTGAAGCGTTGCCCCTTTTTGGCTCCCCTCGTCCGTCAAATAGTGCAGCTTTTGCAGCCGGTGCAGTCGGAAGGGAAAAGTCAAAAGCGCCTCTAGAAGCAGGTATTCGCCATGAATCAGCGGTTGTGTGCGGTTATACGCAACAATCGGGATAATCGCCACTTCACTGGACCAATTGCCTCTTGCCTGCATGGCTCTTCTCATCAGGTGACTGAGGTCGACGACACGAGGCGCATAATTCATCAGTTCCATATCAATCAATTGCACAGCGCCATTGGGATGGACAATTAGGTTTTGCGAAGTGACATCCAAGTGACAGATACCGTCTGCGTAGTTTTGCAAGATGGCTTCTACCTCTGGTTGTCGAAGCAAAGCCAGCGCGTTTTCACCTTGCCGAAGTGCTGTCGGAAGCTGGCTTTTTACCAGTTGGTCAAATTCATCCAGTTCGCTTTTGGTTGGCAGCGTTTCTGACAATTCAATGAGATCCTGTTGTTTTTGCGTCAAATCCGCAACGAGCGGGTAGGGCTTGATCGAGTTTCGCATTAGGTTCAGTTGGCTAGTCTCTTGGTGGAATTTCGCCAGTGTCCTTGCTGCATCTCCCAATTGTCGCATCGAATCATAGTGTAGCGGTGTCCCGTTTACCCACTCATAAGCGTAATATAGGGATTCTCCATCGAAGACAAAAGGCTTGCCTGTACTGGTTTTTAAAAAATGTGGGACGAGGGTAAATCCACGTCGATAAAGGGAATCGCAAACGTTTGCCATCCAGCGAAGTCGTTGTAGTGGGACATGAGCTTCTTTTAGCGCATAAATTTTTCCGTCTGCTGTGGTCAAGCGCCAGATACTGCTAACGGGTTCCACAGAAACGACGCGCTTCTCCCAGCCATCTATTGTGGAATCGGCAGGACGGCGGTTCTTGCTTCGTTCCATTCGTTTGACAGGCAAAGTGGCAGTAGCGCTTCTAGCTGCGGGCACTGCATCTGCCTGGTATACATTTTTTGGCTTTTGGCGTGGTTTTGGCGAGTGTTTGGGACGAGGCTTGCTGACAGGGCGATTGGTGCGTTTTTTCGTGAAATACTGGCGAGTGAGCCGTTCCGCCTTTTGCGCATTGTGGCGGGGTTTTTTGTCTGCATCGTCAGGATCTGTCGGGCTTTCTGAGGGCTCGTCTGACGATTCCTCCTCTTCATCGTGCGATGAAGGGACAGGTCTGGATTTTGGAGAAGGCGCATTTTGAAGGGACGGTTCGCGCAAAATAGCAGGCGGTGTGGTCAGTTCGTCCCAAAGTTGTTTGAGCCATGGGGGCAGTGGTTTTTTATCCATTATCATCACCTGCCCTATCCTATTCAGCTCATGTTAAAAGGGGAAGACTTTCCCAATCAAATTTGCACTCTCGACGCACGCGACGATAAACCGCTCCAAATTGGCCTCTGAAAATCTGTCGATTGGGCCTGAAACTGAAAGCGCAGCAGAAACCTGATTTTGCCGGGTAATGATCGGTGCCGCAACGGCCGCCGCACCCGCTTCGCGTTCCTCAAAAGTGACTGCATACCCGCGCTTGCGGATATCTTCGAGTTGTCTCTCAAATTCTGCTTTATTAAAATTTGGCGGAAAGGTACCTGCCTCTTCCATTCGGTCGAGCAATGGTTCGCTGCAAAATGCAAGCAGTACTTTGCCAGATGCCCCGATGTGGAGTGGAAAGCGCATGCCAATATTGGCCACTCTCCTAACGGCGTGGATGCCTTCAACGGCCTGAATGCGAATGCGTTCAAATCCAGAGCGTACATAGAGGCTTACTGTTTCGCCAATTCGATCCCGGAGGGCGGTCATTTCCGGAAATACCACGGTGGAAAAATCCCCTGAACGATAGATGCCGCTCGTGAGTTCGAGTATGCTCCAACCGATTCGGTAACGATCCGTCTGTTCCCTTCGCACAAAGCCACGGGTTTCGAGGGTAGCGAGTAATCGATGCACAGTGCTCTTGTGCAAACCGATCATTTTGCTGATTTCCGTCAGCCCCAATTCGTCTTTTGTGCGAAAACACAAAAGTACATCAAGGGCGCGTTCTACCGCTCTTACGGTACCTCTTTCTTGCAACACTGATTCCTGTTGGTCAGCCATGACTGATCACCTCAACCCGGTTGTTTCACAGTATAAAACACTGGTTCAAAATTAGTGTATCACAATCATGATGGATCACCAATTACGGGGCTTGACTGGTGATTCCTCGTCGGATTCGCTATGATGATAACGGTGTATTTTCACTCAAGAGGTGTCTTAACATGCATATTGTTTTATTTGAACCGCAAATTCCGCCCAATACTGGTAACGTGGCAAGGACATGCGCCGCCACGCACACCACGCTTCATTTGGTCGAACCGCTCGGCTTTCGTATTGATGACAAGACGCTAAAACGGGCAGGATTGGATTATTGGCACTTGGTGGAAGTGAAAGTCCATCCGAACTTGCATGAGGTGATCCAGGAGGCAGAGGCGGCGGGGGCCAACTGTTATTTTTATACTAAATTTGCGACAAAAATCTATTCAGAAGCGAATTATCGGTCAGGAGACTATCTGGTGT
This sequence comes from Bacillota bacterium, assembly GCA_021799325.1. GTDB lineage: Bacteria > Bacillota > Bacilli > Alicyclobacillales > SLC66 > JAJZCL01. Next base: position 15,345 of record JAJZAS010000009.1, read on the forward strand.
TTGGAAAAGAGACGACCGGACTACCTGCTTTTGTCCATGAAAATTATCCGGATTCACGCTATCGATTGCCTATGGGGGAGGGATTACGCTCCTTAAACCTCTCCAATTCTGTCGCGATTGTCCTTTACGAGGGATTGAGGCAACTGAATTTCCCCGGCTTGTCCTGAACGGGAAAGGCCAGAGATGATGAGTTGCTCCATTGCAGGAGAAAAACCGGTGAGCTCCTCACCTGAACCCGTAAAAATATGGTGAATAGCGCGGATGCTGATGCCGCCAAAGATCGACCATGCGGCGGTTTCTGGGTCGCTAGATACAAATTCCCCGTTGGCTATGCCGTTTTCCACGATCGTCTGAATAGAACGGACATAGTGGACGAGCATGCGGCGAAACTCACGCTGCCGTGTATCTTCTCCCCAGGCTTCACGCAGGATAATGATGCAAAAATCCCGGTATTCTTGGAAAAATGCGAGTTGTTCGCGGATGATTACACGTAATTGCTCAGTGGCGGACGCTTGTTCGGGGAGCTTAGACAACACACTTTCTCCAAGCAGTTTGGTGCCTTCATCGACGAGAAAGACAAACAAGTCTTCTTTGCTCTTGAAATGATAGTAGATGGTCCCTTTTGCCACTTTGGCTTTGGCGGCGATTTCGTCCATGGTCGCCTTCTCAAACCCCCGTACTGAAAAGACATCCACCGCTGCGTTGAATATGGCGCGAGTTTTTGCGATACGCATGGTTCGCCACCCCTTCTTTCTAATTGGAAAATTACCGCATCTGCATCG
>JAJZAS010000233.1 GCA_021799325.1 Bacillota bacterium
ATCAAGGAACTTGGTTGTACCTATGTCATTTTGGGCCACTCTGAGCGGCGCATGTATTTTGCGGAGTCGGACGAGGCTGTCGCAAAAAAAACACTGGTGGCGCTAGACCATCAGTTGACGCCTATCGTGTGCGTAGGGGAAAGTCTCGAGGAACGAGAAAATGGCGACACATCAAAGCGCATAGCTGCGCAAGTGGGAGCCGTGCTAGACGCACTAAAAGACAAGCAGGACGTGGCAGAGCGCCTCGTCATCGCCTATGAACCGATTTGGGCGATTGGCACCGGTCGTACCGCATCGAAGGAAGACGCAGAAGTGGTAGCAAAGGCCATTCGCGAGCAGGTGAAGGCGGAGCTTGGCGACCATGTGGCGGATGTTGTTCGGGTACTTTACGGTGGCAGTGTCAAACCGGAAAACATTGCTGATTTTCTCAGCGAAGCAGATATTGACGGAGCGTTAGTGGGTGGCGCAAGCCTGGAAGCAGAGTCTTTTTTCAGGATGGCTCAAAACAGCGCCCTGTAAGATAGAGAGGAGTCATACTTATGGCGAAGCCGAAGCCGTTAGCGCTCATCATTTTGGACGGGTTTGGGTGTCGTGACAAGGCGGAAGGCAACGCCGTCAAGGCGGCACGAAAACCTAATTTTGATCGTTATCATCAGACTTTTTCCACCACCACGCTCGGAGCGAGTGGCGAGTCGGTGGGATTGCCGGATGGGCAGATGGGCAATTCCGAAGTCGGACACCTGAATCTTGGTGCGGGCAGAATCGTATATCAGGATCTCACGAGAATTACAAAGTCTATCCGCGATGAGGAATTTTACACCAATCCGGTGTTCATGGAAGCAGCTAACTACGTCAAGAAAAACGGCAGTAAGCTGCACTTATACGGGTTATTGTCAGATGGCGGGGTGCACAGTCATCTCACACATTTTTTTGCCATGTTGGAATTTGCCAAACAGCAAGGGCTAAGTCAGGTCTTTGTTCATGCGTTTTTGGATGGTCGCGATGTCCAGCCTTATTCCGCAAGAAATTACATCAAAGAATTGCAGGACAAAATGCAGGAACTCGGAGTGGGTCAACTGGCATCCGTTCATGGCAGATACTACGCGATGGATCGCGATCGTCGCTGGGAGCGAACAGGCAAAGCGTACCGGGCCATGGTAAATGGTGAGGGGGAACATTTTCAGGATGCGCTTTCGGGGCTGGAAGCGAGTTTTGATCGCGGCGTGACCGATGAATTTGTCGTCCCTTATGTGGTGGTGGATGAACATGACCAACCGCTAGGTGTGATTGAAGGTCAAGACGCGATCATCGTGTTAAACTTCCGCCCGGATCGGGTGATCCAAATTTCGCAGGCGTTGACGGACCCGAATTTTGACGGATTTGATCGGGGAGCAAACGCGCCATTTCCATTCTATGTGTGTATGACATTTTATAGTGAAAAAGTGAATGGCCATGTCGCTTATCCACCAACACGCCTATCGAATACCATGGGTGAAGTGCTGGAGAAGCTTGGCATGAAACAACTTCGCATTGCAGAAACGGAGAAATTCCCGCACGTCACTTCTTTTTTTAGCGGGGGGAGAGAGGCAACATTTGTTGGAGAAGAAAGGATATTGATCCCCTCGCCCAAAGTGGCCACATATGACCTGCAACCGGAAATGAGTGCCTACGAAGTGGCGGACGCGGCAGTGAACCGCATCAAGCAGGGGGATCTTGACGTAATGATCCTCAATTTCGCCAATCCTGACATGGTCGGGCATACTGGTGTTATGGAGGCTGCGGTGAAGGCGATCGAAACCGTGGATGAGTGCTTGGGGCGAGTGGTCAATATACTCCTTGAAGTGGGGGGAGCTGCTATTATCATCGCGGATCATGGCAATTCGGAAGTGATGATTGATGAAGCGACTGGGCAACCTGCTACCACCCATACTACCAATCCAGTGCCTTGCATTGTAACGGTGCCAGGGCTGACGTTGCGTAAAGATGGGATCCTGGCGGATATGTCGCCAACGATGTTGGATCTACTGGGGATCGAGCAACCTTCAGAGATGACGGGTCGGTCGATTATTGTCGAAAGAGAGGGAATGTAATGGCGGAAATTTATGATGTACGGGCGCTTGAAGTGCTGGACTCTCGTGGGAATCCCACCATTGAAGTCGAGGTGGAACTGGAAAGTGGCACGGTAGGGCGGGCAATCGTTCCGTCTGGTGCATCGACTGGTGTGCACGAAGCTGTGGAACTCCGAGATGATGACAAGTCTCGCTATCTAGGCAAAGGCGTAACGCAGGCTGTGAAAAACGTGCGCGATGTGATCGGTCCTGAAGTGAGTGGAATGGATGCGCTTGATCAAGTGGCGATTGATCGCATGATGATCGAGCTAGATGGCACGGAAAATAAAGCCAAACTCGGCGCCAATGCGATCCTTGGCGTCTCGATGGCGGTGGCCAAAGCGCAGGCGCTGGAACTTGGGATGCCGCTTTTTGCTTATCTCGGTGGGGTGAACGCAAAGACACTCCCCGTCCCGATGATGAACATTCTAAATGGCGGTAAACACGCAGACAACAACGTCGATATTCAAGAATTCATGGTGATGCCTGTTGGTGCCACTTCGTTTGCAGAAGGACTCAGAATGGGAGCGGAAGTCTATCATTCTCTGAAAAAAGTCCTCAGTGGCAAAGGACTAGCTACAGCAGTGGGCGATGAAGGCGGCTTTGCGCCAAATCTTGGCTCGAATGAAGAAGCGATCCAAGTGATTCTTGAAGCGGTGGAGAAAGCGGGTTATCAGGCAGGGAAAGACATCTATATCGCGCTGGATCCGGCGTCTTCTG
>JAJZAS010000234.1 GCA_021799325.1 Bacillota bacterium
CCATGATTGCTGGACTGCCGCTTCCGCTTTTGCCCATTCAGATTTTGTGGGTCAATCTGGTGACTGATGGCCTGCCCGCCATTGCACTAGGGCTTGACGGTGCGAGTAAAGGCATCATGAAAAAGCCTCCTCGTCCGCTGAAAGAGGGCATTTTTGCAAATGGACTCGGTATGAAAATCGCATCGAGAGGCCTTTTGATCGGGCTCATGACGCTTGCCGTGTTCTATGCGACGTTGGTCGATACCAACAACCTGAAAGAAGCCCAAACGATGGCGTTTGCCACTTTAGTGCTGGCGCAGCTGATTCATGTCTTTGCCTGCCGCTCGGTCGACCGAAGCATTTGGAGAAGGGATTTGTTTCGCAACGCGTGGCTGATTGCAGCGGTGATCAGTTCGTTTCTCATGCTGTTAGCCGTGATCTATATCCCGTCACTACAAACTATTTTCCGTACCTTGTCACTTTCGCTCATCGATTGGGTAGTGGTGTTCATCGCATCGCTCATTCCCACTTTTGCCTTTGAGATTCGCTACTTGCCACGTTCCTTGCGGCGCTATCGATCGGCTCGCTTGTCCTGAATACAAAGAAGTCTGGTTGTCCTTGCCAGTTCGTGGTTATCTGTTCTACAATTTACAAAGTAAGAAGGGAAGGACGGATACCACTGACGACAAGTATGACCGGTTATGGCAGGGCAGAAGCGATAGCAGAAGATTATTTGGTGACCGTAGAACTGAAGTCGGTCAATCACCGCTTTAAAGAAGTGTTCGTACACGCGCCAAGAGAATGGATGAAAGTTGACGAAGGAATCAAAAGTCTTGTTCAAACGAAGGTGCAGCGTGGCAAGGTGGATGTCTATGTAAACGTAAATGCAAGAGGTGATGCGGGTTCCGCTTATCAGGTGGACGAGCCTCTACTTGATGCGGTCTTGCGTCTTGGTCAGCATTTAATTGATAACAAGCAGGTGTCGGGCTCGGTAATGGACCATATTCTGTCTGTTCCCGGCCTGTTTGTGCTAATGAGCATACCTATGCTTGATGACAGGTTGGAAGGATTAGTGCTGGAAGCGGCGAACGGTGCGTTGCAGGAAATGACCGATAGGCGTCGAACTGAAGGATTAAAGCTACAGACGCATCTTCGCGCTCGTCTTTTGGACATGCAGCAGTTTGTAAACCAAGTGAAGCAGCTTTATCCCCGCAGTATAGAGGCTTTCCGGACGCGCCTGAAGCAAAGGGTGGAATCCATTTTACACAACGAAATTCCGGATGAGCGCTTGGCGATGGAAACCGCGATCGCGGCGGAAAAGACATCGATTGAAGAAGAGTGGGAGAGGCTTTCCAGCCACCTGTTGCAATTTGAGCACCTGCTTTTTAAGGACAATGAAGCGGTAGGGCGCCAGATGGATTTTTTGCTTCAGGAAATGGTGCGTGAAGTCAATACGATCGGCTCAAAAGCGAATGATCTAGAAATTTCGAGTCTGGTACTGGATGCCAAACACGCGCTTGAGCAGATGCGGGAGCAATCGCAAAACGTCGAATAGGCACGCGAGGAGCTCTTTGGGGAGGAATGGGAAAATGAGTGTTCGGCTCATCAATATCGGGTTTGGAAGTATTGTTTCAGCCAATCGCATCATCTCAATCGTCAGTCCGGAATCAGCACCGATCAAGCGTTTGATTCAGGAGGCCAGGGAGCGTTCGCGACTGATTGATGCCACGTTTGGACGCAGAACCAGAGCTGTGATCATTTGCGATAGCGACCACGTCATCTTAAGTGCGATTTTGCCCGAAACCGTGGCCAACCGATTGACTGTGAAGGAATCGGATAACGATGCGGAGTAACGACTTTCCGTTCCTAAGATTGCGTTTATTGCGCGCTTTCGCTACTATGAAATCACTTGTAATAAAGTACACGCAGGAGGCTATTTTATGATTTTATATCCCTCTATTGATCACTTGGTAGGACTGGTGGACAGCAAGTACACGCTGGTCATCGCAGCGTCCAAACGCGCACGCAAATTACTGGAAGGAACCCATCCACATGCTTCCGTCAAATCAGGAAAGTATGTGAGCGTAGCGTTGAAGGAATTGGAACAGGGGTCGATCTCTTATGTTCGCACCCGTGAAGGTATTAAATAAACCTCCTAAAAGGAGTTTACCTCTGTGAAGGATTTGACGATTGTGCTTGGGATCACAGGAGGCATCGCCGCTTATAAAGCGGCGATGCTTGCAAGTCTCCTGACCAAGCGAGGAGCAAAAGTGATCACCGTGATGACAAAAGGGGCTACCGCTTTTATTACCCCGCTTACTCTGCAAAGCCTAACCCATCAACCGGTGTACACGGATATCTTCGATGAACGCGATCCTTCTCGCATCACTCACATTGATTTGGCGGATTCCGCAGATCTGGTCGTCGTCGCACCGGCAACGGCCGATTTTATTGCCCGCGCGGCGCATGGAATGGCAGATGATCTGCTGACTGCTGTGCTGCTTGCGACCACCGCACCAGTGCTAATGGCGCCTGCTATGAACGTGCACATGTACGCGCACCCGATTTTCCTTCAAAACTTAGAAAGATTGAGGGATGCAGGGTATTACGTGGCAGAACCTGGCGTGGGACCGCTTGCCTGTGGGTATACAGGGAAAGGGCGCCTGATGGAACCGGATGAAATTGTGGAATTCATGGACATGGTGCTCACTGCCAAACGACTGTCTGGCAAGCGCGTTCTCATTACGGCAGGACCGACGAGGGAACGCATTGATCCTGTCCGCTATTTGTCCAATGATTCTACTGGCACCATGGTCGACTC